>JAAVGQ010000022.1 GCA_014800105.1 Bacteroidales bacterium
CCAACGCCGTCTTTGCGCTGTTGCTCGCGGAAGGTAGTGAGGACCTTCTGCATTGCTTCGATCCATTCTTCGTCAAATATTGACGCATCGCCGGTAGCTTTGCAGTGCTCGTAGGCGAGACGTATGGGGTAGCACAGCGAGTCAATCTCCCACTTGCGTTCGTGAAGCTCCGGTTTCATATCAGTCATGTCGCTCATCCATGGGCCATCCTCAACAGCGCCGTCATTGAATGCGTTGGCATACGGGTCGAGGATTATGCACTTGAACTGGCGGCGAATAGTGCCCTCGAGCATTTTCTTCAGTTCAGGGTCCTCATTGGCAAGCTGCACGTAGGGCCACACCTGTGCGCCCGAGTCTCGCAGCCACATTGCGTGGATATCGCCGGTGTAAACGAAAGTATCAGGCTTTCCATCCTCCCCCGTGCGATAATGGACGGTGGTATCGATGGTATTGGGATAGCAGTTGGCAAACATCCAGGCAAGCTTGGGGTTAGTGAGCAGCTTGGTGACTTCCTGTATCTTTTTTTCAACAGCGGTTGACTTGAAAAGTCGTTCGTTAACCGGGGGACGACAGCTTTCGTAAGCTTTAAGAGATGCTGTAAGCTGGGTATTGTCAGCAACGCAAGGCTCGTGACCTGTGGCGGCAATCGAGCCAACGCCCATAATCATTGCTCCCGAGAGGGTAAGAAGTAATTTTTTCATGATGTAAATTTGATGATTATTCACAAAGTTAATAGAAATTCCCCTAACTCCCAAAATTATGGGGAAGAAAAGGAAAATATATTTAAACAATCAATGCGTTATTAATCAAGCTGTTAGCGCTCGGGGGGGGGTAATTTGCCGTAAAAACTCCTGGATGGAATCATCCTTGGTGATTCCGAATTTTTGGCGGAGTCTCAGGCGCGCCTGGCGCAGGCTGCTTTGCTTTATATTCATCAGTGAGGCGATTTCCTGATTATTCAGTCCTAACATTATATAAGAACACAGGCGTATTTGATTATCTGATAAATCAGGGGTGATAGTTCTCAGGTTACTATAAAAATCAGGATGAATTTTTGTAAAGGTCTCTTCAAAATTTTGCATATTCTCTCTTTCCAGCATGTGCAGTTTCAGGTTTTTATCTAACTGAGAGATGTCTTTCCCGGTTATTTCCTCCTGGTTGCTGAGTCGAGATATTTCATTGCCTACATAGTCAATGATTCTATCACCTTGCTGACGGGTGAGTGCCATGCTCATCAACTCCCGTTCACGCTGTTCGGCACGTCGCAGCGTCTCCCTATGCCTAATTTGATAACGGCTATACCACTTACGACCAATTATGATAATACTCAGTAATAATATAATCGAAACTGCAATGATAACGTAAAGTCTTGTTCTTAGTGATTTTTTTTCAGCTCTTGTTTGTTGTTCTGCGTTCAAAAAATCAGTGTAAATCTTATTGTCCGGCTGCTGATTTTCAGCGATATTCTTGTTTATATAAGTAATTTTACATGCAGCATCATAAGCCTTATCCTTTTCGCCTATTGCTTCATAGTAATTGGCGTCAACCTCATAAATAGCTAACTGCAAATCTTCGTCACGAATACTATCCGGATCTATCTTTCTTTTCTCAATATATCGCGCAGCGGCATCGAGCTGTCCGTGATTCATATAGTATTCGCCTATCAGTGCTTCATATAGTAGTGTTAATGTCTGAGACTGTAACGTCTCTTTTTCAACATCCTTTCGGATATCGTATGCCTTGAATAACGAAGCGCTATCCTCAAAAAAGTAATAGTGATTTCTGAGTAACAGTTCATGAGCCAAATCGTTACATGTTATAGTCGAGTCAGAAAACAGCTGTTGGAACAGTTCCTCTGCCTCATCTTTTTTGTTGGCAATACATAGTAGAGTAACCTTATTAATTCGTAGATTATCAGAACGTAACTTATTCCTGGATGCTTTATAAAGCGAATCTGCCATATTCAAATAATATAGCGCGGCATCAGGAGCCTCAGTGTACATGAGACTGGAACATATAGTTGATGCAGTATTTCCTTGTTGGGGGAGATCACCAATTGAGGCATAATATTCAAGCTGTCGCAAGAGGTCACAAAAGGAATCGTAAGATTTGAAATCAGTAAATGTCGTTTTCAGAGATTTTATCCGCTCCTTTGTATACAAATCGGTTGATAGACTGTCAGCAGAAACAAGTAGTCTATCAGCTTTGTCATGCTCAAAATTCATATATAACTTGCAGGCATCCCAATAATGTGTGCGTGCCAGCAGTTCATTTTTGTTATCGGGGGAAGCCATCGCAATAGAGTCCATTTGTCTCGTAATCGAGTCAAGAGATACGCTGGTGTACATATTTTGTTCTGCAACTCGAGACAGCGAGTCAAACCGGGCATCAACGAGAGGCCATCCGTAGGGTTCGAGGCGCTTTGTGCGGTGACGGCATCCTTGTGACAGCAGTACAAGGATAATGACGGTGGTAATAGTGACGATTTGTTTCATACTGCAAAATTACAAATTTTATTTTGAAAGTGAGTAGCTTGATGTTTTTGTAATAGTTTGATACTTAGGTGTGTGACGTTTTGTGACGCTCGTGGGACATTTAGTGACGACTCAAATTTGAACACTCTCGACCTCTCATCATAATTTTGCGACCGAATTTCACAATTGACATTATTTACTATCATTTAAGCACGACTATAGTGAGGAAATTGACGACACATAAACTGTTGCAGAAATCAGCCGGAATGTCCCGGTTCATCGCGATTCTTATCGCGGCGATGATGGGNCGGGAACGCGCGCATGCAGTGTCGCCAACTGTCACTGACAGTATCTTCATTGACNTATATTATCACTCGGGGAGCTACGAGCTTGATGCTGACTACCGGGATAACGGCAAGANACTTGACACGCTATTCAGCAAGATTAATTCAAGGGCGGCCGCTGAAATCAAGCAGATATCAATCATTTCGAGTGCATCGCCCGAGGGTAATACCCTGCTCAACCGGCAGCTNTCCGAAGACCGTTCAGAAGTAGCCCGGTCATTGTTCTCCTCTCTTCCGGGAGCCGTGGCGGCCACGTGGACGGTATCATCAATAGGCATAGACTGGCNTGGACTGACTGAAAAGGTCATCGAGGCCGGAANTGAGCCNACTGACGATATCGTGCANATAATCAANGATACTCCTGAATGGATAATNGAAGATGGCATCGTCACCGATGGACGTAAATTGAGGTTGAANCTGTTGGACAACAATCGACCGTGGCAAATTATGGAACAGAAACTGTTTCCTGATCTCAGGGTTTCACGCGTCAGGATTATCTATNGCTACAGTGACANGATGATTGAACGCCCGGTTGGTGTCCCGNTAGAAATTGTCCCTATAAACAGGGNCTTGATAGAGTCTGAGCCTGTACCGGGTCTACGCCCCGATAAGAACTATCAGGAGAGCAAGTGCATTGCGTTACGTACTAACCTTGCATACGACCTTGTGGCAATACCGGCGATTGGGGTGGAACTCCCATTGCCTCACCGGTGGTCAGCCGCTGTCGATGGATATTATGCGTGGTGGAGCAACCCATCGAAAGTCAGGTACTGGAGAGTGCAGGGCGCTGAGTTCACTGTGCGCAAGTATTTCGGTCACCGGTTGTTGAGCGGTCACCACGTTGGTGTCTATTCCCAGGTGTTGCGCTACGATATATGCCGGGGTAAGCGTGGCTACCTGAGTGGAGGGTCGGGTGCACCGTTCACCCGTCGCCCGTCGTGGGGCGTAGGAGTCGAGTATGGTTATTCGGCAAAAATCGGACGACGTTTGAGATTCGACATGTCGCTGGGCGTGGGGTGGCTCACCGGACGATACCTGATATACGAGCCTATTGATGGTCACAGCGTGTTTCATTCGGCACACGAACGCAAATGGATAGGTCCCACAAGACTCGAGCTGGCACTCGTGTGGCTCATAGGGAAAGGAGGTGCTCTATGAAACGTCTTACTCCCGTTGCAGTCATGATGATACTGACTCTGTTCTGGCTTTTGTCCTCATGTGATAAACAGCAGGATATATGCTTTGACCATGATGCCGCCGGCCGCCGTGCCATNGATGTGGTCTTTGACTGGACCGATTGTCCCGAAGCCAGGCCGGCAACAATGAGCCTCTACCTTTTTCCCGCNGACGGCTCCCACTACACCCGTCACGAGTTCACTAACCGNGCCGGCGGCAAGATACTCGTTGCTCCCGGTGTCTATACAGCTATAGCGCTGAACTCTGACAACGAGAGTGTGCGCGTCAGNAATACCGGCCAGGCACGGGAGTTCTCCATAGTCCTGCGCGACAACGCTACCACTCAGGGAGCATCGGTGTTGAAAAAAAACGAGAGAGTGTGTCCGGCACCTGACAGTCTATGGGTCTCCTGCCTCAGAGAGGTGAATATAGGCGAGCCGAAGCTTACGGTTCCCATGAGCGNTGNCTGCTTTCACTATAGCATCGAGATAAAGCACCTTGAAAATTCNAAACTNGTTCGCTCGATTGATGCAACCCTCGGGGGTATGAACGGTATGGTNAGNTTTCACNGGANTCCTGANGCTGATGCCAAGCTTCATTTTACAATGGATGTGAAGGAAGGGCGTGCTTCAGGGAGTTTNCTCACCCTGGGTCACTGCGGNGTGAGCCGTTCCGGTGGTGAAGCGGAGGANCCGCTTCACAGCTTGGGATTCTATTTTACTCTTGGTGACGGCTCGGTGAGGTACTGTACAAGTGANGTAACCGATTTGATTCATGGACAGACTCTTGAAGACTGCCACATCGTCATNGATTCNCTCTCGGTACCCGAGACCAGTTCNGGCAACATGAGTTTTACGGTACGGGACTGGAACGTGGTGAATATCTATATAGATGCCAATTGACCGAATCATTTTTTTCAGCATTAAGACANAACAACAATACAATAAATCACTCATTTACTTATTTATTAATCATTTAATTTTAACATTATGTTTAAACATCTGAAAGCAACGTTCCTCGCTTCANTAGGANNCGCNNTNTTTTTGACATCATGTNCCAGTGATGAGACAATAGGNGTNGTGGCAGCNCATCCCGGCGAACGTCAGGAAATCGAGTTTTCTCTCGACATGATGTCGCGTGGTACTGACCGCACTATCGCCAATCTTGACACCATCTGGGTGTATGCTGACGACGGCGCAGCTGAGGTCTTTCCCGCTACTGAGTTCATTAAGAATGAGTACGGTTACTTCAAGCCCAAGACCAAAATCTACTGGCCTGACGACAAGGAAAATCTCAACTTCACCGCCTTCTGGCCCTCTCCCGATAGGTTAAATCTAGAAAAATGTTCATGTGCATCAAAAAAAGATACTCACCAAAAACTTACTTTTACACCGGGTGATGTGACTCTTGCAAATGAAATATTGTCTACCGATTTTAGGAGTTTGGATGTAATTACGGCTACCAGGCAGATGAATAAGGATGATTACAAAGGAAGTATCGCCCTTAATTTTGCCCATGCACTTACCCAGATTGATTTCAAGGTTAAACAGAATCCCACCGCCGACCATCGAATTGATATCTACGGGTATCAATTGAACATCAATAATAGCCATAATTGTATCTATTCATTTAATGATGGTGTGTGGAGTCTTAATCCTGATAACACCGGTTCATATAGCATAACGGGCATACCTGAAGCTAAGATAAGAGTGGGAGAGGAGCCGGTTTCGATTTTAAACCCCAAAAATGGCAATATATATGTCCACCCCTGGATCTGGGATTTTTTTAGATTTGACTTAAAGTCAGGTTCGGCTACTAGTAACATGTATCTTATGTTATATGCCAAAGTTTATGATGAGAAAGGAAAGATTCTTTATCCCACCGATACAACTAAGAACGGCCCGCAACTTATCCCTGTTTTCACAGTTAATGTAATAAAAAATTCCCACAAAGTAGATCTTACCGGATGTGGTTGTATATATATTCAGTTGGGAAAGGAGAGTTTTACACCTGAGGCCGGTCATAAATATGTATTTAACATCGACTTTACATTTGGTGCAGGATATTACTTCCAGGAAGCTCTAGTCGCTTCTTCCATTGTATCTATCCTGAAGAATCCTATCTGTGCCGATGTAACTGTTGAGGACTGGACCTCAACCGAGCTAGACGACATGGAGCAGAATTAACGCCGTCGGTGCCGTAATGTGCCCCCCACGGAGTGGGGATGAATAAGTTAACCCCACTCCCGGACCATCGAATACTCCAAAAAATCAAAAACCTTATTCATATTATATTAACTTTTTAAACATTTGTTATTATGTCTAAGATTCTTAAAACAACCATTCTCGTTGCTGCGGGTGTTGCTTTCACGCTCGCTTCATGCTCAGAAGACGAGACTATTGCGAAAGTTTCAACAAATCCCGGCGAACGTCAGGAAATCGAGTTTACGCTCGACATGATGTCGCGTGCTACTGACCGCACTATCACCAACCTTGACACCATCTGGGTGTATGCTGACGACGGCGCAGCCGAGGTGTTCCCTGCCACGGCCTTTATCAAGAATGAGTAC
>JAAVGQ010000077.1 GCA_014800105.1 Bacteroidales bacterium
TGAATGCCTCGGCACTGGCTGCAACGATGTCAGTGTTGGCTGAGAATCCATAGTAGTTGTGGTTGTCGTATTCCACGGTCATGTGAACCTTGCCCACGTCGTTGCTACCCTTGTTGATAGCCTGGATGAGGAATTCCTTGACGAGCATCTGGCGGTGGATGATAGACTTGATGGCTGAGAGGGCAGCATCAACGGGCCCGTTGCCTGAGGCACATGCCTCGAATTTCTCGCCGGCGATGTTGAGGCCGACGCTGGCAACTGACTTGAGGCCGACACCTGATGTAACCTGCAGGAAGTCAAGCTTGATGCGGTGATTCTTGCGGTGCTCGCCGGCAAGCATGAGAACGTCATCATCGTTGATTTCTTTCTTGCGGTCAGCGAGCTTGAGGAATGCCTCGTAGGCCTTGTCGAGCGATTCCTTGTCGAGTTCCACACCCAGCACGTGGAGGCGGTGCTTGAGGGCAGCGCGACCGCTGCGTGCAGTGAGCACGATTGAGTTCTCGTCGATACCGACATCCTTGGGGTCGATAATCTCGTAGCTCTCGCGGTTTTTGAGCACGCCGTCCTGGTGGATGCCGCTGGAGTGGGCGAATGCGTTGCGTCCCACGATGGCCTTGTTGGGCTGTATGGGCATATTCATGAGGCTTGATACCTGTCGAGATATTGAGCTGATGCGCTGGGTCTTGATGTTGGTGTCAAGGTGGAGCTCGTGGTGAGAGCGGAGGGCCATGACAACCTCTTCAAGAGCAGTGTTACCGGCGCGCTCGCCGATGCCGTTGATGGTGACCTCAGCCTGGCGGGCTCCGTTGATGAGGCCGCTCATGGTATTGGCGGTAGCCATTCCCAGGTCATTGTGGCAGTGGGTTGAGATGGTTACCTTGTGGATTCCGTCAACATGCTCCACGAGATATTTGATTTTAGCACCGAATTCCTCGGGGAGGCAGTAGCCGGTGGTATCGGGAATGTTTATGACAGTGGCACCGGCCTTGATAACGGCCTCGACTACGCGAGCAAGGTATTCATTGTCAGTGCGTCCGGCGTCCTCGGCATAGAATTGCACGTCCTCGACGAACTTCTTGGCGTAGGACACGGCGCGCACGGCACGCTCGATGATTTCCTCGCGGTTAGAGTTGAATTTATATTTAATGTGGGCGTCGCTGGTACCAATACCGGTGTGAATGCGACCGCGACGGGCGTATTTGAGTGCGTCGGCGGCAACGCGTATGTCGTTTTCTACGGCTCGGGTAAGGGCACAGATAGTGGGCCAGGTGACGGCCTTGGAAATTTCTACAACTGAATTGAAATCACCGGGACTTGAGACCGGGAACCCAGCCTCAATGATGTCAACACCAAGCTCTTCCAGGCCCTTTGCAACTTCAATCTTCTCGACTGTATTAAGCTGGCATCCGGGAACTTGCTCGCCGTCACGCAATGTGGTATCAAAAATATAAATTTTATCGTCCATAAAACTTTATAAAGCGGGATGAAACCGTCAGCAATGTAATTGTTGTAAATTTTTAATTTTAAAATCTAAATATGTTGCAAAGTTAAAAGAATAAATTCGTTCTGCAAAAATTTCTNATATAAAAAGCGATTTTGTATTTTGATTTTGAATCTNCTCCGGTGGGTTTGACGAATAAATATTTGGAACTTTTCACGTGATTTGTTTACTTTGTACAAATAAANACANNNTNTNNNGGTGTTANTATTNTATTTANTNACAAATTATGAAATATAANNTTTTATATATAATCGCCCTCGTGGCGGCAATGGCNTTCAACGGCCGGGCAATCACGCCGAGGGAGGCGTTCGTGAACGCTCCGTCAAAGNTTTTCAGCACCCTTGACTCAATATCAAGGCTTGATATGATTGACTATTTCGAGGCCGGCCAGGGGGGCGCATCACGCAACGCGCTGGGAGGAGAATCACGNATCACGGTGCTGGATGACTCGCATGTGGGTGTCATGACNACGCCCTCGTCAGCNATCGATATCTACATGCTTCCCGGCGGCAAGGANACTCTTGTGGCGGTTGTCTCAACGTTGAAGCTTCCAGCGCTTGACTCTTCGCTGTCAGTGTATGACAAGAACTGGAATGAAGTGGGCACCAAGAAGTTGCCGGGTTCATTCAANAACCTTGACCTGTGGGTGANGCCCGGCGTNTCACGCGANGANCTTGCAAAGGTTGAGAATCTCGTGCCNTTCATTCCGGCTTATATAACCTTAGAAGGTAACAGGCTGAATGTCACGCATAAAATTGACAGGATTGTTCCCGAGGAAGACTTCAAAACGATTTCAGCGTTGATTATCCCGTCGCTTACATTCCAGTGGAACGGCAAGGCNTGGANCCCGGTTAAGTAAGTATTCAAAATTAAACGATATTAATGAAAAGNAAGTAATTCAGAATTTCAAGAGGAATCTTNTATACCCTATATGGTTGTAAATTAATTTTGAACACTTACTTAAAAATAAATTCATGCCGGCATCGATTACACTATATGAACTGAATCANGCAATTAACGCCTCGATATTGGCAAATCAACGNACTCAGAATGTGTGGATAACTGCTGAGTTGAGTGACGTTTCAGTGCGCCGCGGCCATTGCTACATGGAACTGTTGCAGAAAGATGAGCGTGGCCAGCAGGTAGCCAAGGCTCGAGGTGTCATCTGGGCTAATAATTATTATCCGCTGTCAGCTCGTTTTCAGGCTACTACCGGTACAAATTTTGCCACGGGAATAAAGCTCATGCTTCGCGTTTCGGCGACAATGCACCCCGTTTTCGGACTGTCGCTCGTAATTTCAGACCTTGATCCCAACTACACGATGGGNGACCTCCTGCGCCGTCGACAGGAGATCATCAAAAAACTTACTGATGAGGGCGTTATCAACGAAAACCGTTCGCTTGAATGGCCTGCGGTTCCTCAGAGAATTGCGATTATCTCGGCTCCGGGAGCTGCGGGATATGGAGATTTCATGAATCAGCTTCTTCATAATCCGTCGCGGTTAAGGTTTGAACCATGTCTCTACCCCGCTGTGATGCAGGGTAATACAGCTGCCGCTTCAATCATTTCGGCTCTGGATGCTATTGCGGCTGATGATTGCTGGGACGGCGTGGTGATTATACGTGGCGGCGGGGCAACCAGTGACCTGCAATGCTTTGAGGATGAGAACTTAGCACGCAATATCGCTCAGTTCCCGATACCGGTAATCATAGGCATTGGTCACGAGCGAGATGTCACGCTGCTTGACTATGTCGCAAATATGCGAGTTAAGACGCCCACCGCTGCGGCTGAATGGCTCATAAACCGTTCACAGCAAGCACTTGATGCAGTTGACGGCATGGCGCAGACCATACTTAACCGAGCTGCCGAATTAATAGCAGGACGAAAAGAAGAACTTGCTTATTATCAGGGTATTTTGCCTACGCTGCCACGAGAAACTCTTCAGCGTGCTACTTTGCGGCTGGGTCGCGCCGGAGTTGCGCTTTCAGGCATATCGGCCAAATCTTTAGCTCCTGCCCGTGCCCGCCTCGATGTGATAGCAAGCCGCTTGTCCGACGCAATTTCCGTCACGCTGAAACGCAAATCGACACAACTTGACGCGACTGCATCGCTGGTTGAAGCATTGTCACCGGCCTCAGTTCTGGCGCGAGGTTACTCGATAACGCGTTTTGAAGGTAAAGCGGTGACTGACAGCGGCTCACTTCCCGAAGGAGCTGTGCTGGAAACTACGCTTGCCAACGGCGTAATCAAGACGCGCCTTGTAAAAGATTGACTCATAAATTTTTTTCAATATGGAACTTAAACCCGTCAACGAACTTAGTTATAACGAAGCTATGACTCAACTTGGCCAGATAGTAACTGCCATGCAGTCAGATAACTGCGATATAGATAAACTTGCCGGCTACACCCGCCGAGCCACCGAGCTCATCGCCGAGTGCCGCAAACGCCTCACTGTAACCGAGGCCGAGCTTGCCCAGATTCTCAAGACGCTGGAATGATTTCCTTTTATCAGCTTGTTCTTTGACAGGAGGACAGGGCGTTTTAGACAGGAGAACAGGAGAGAAGGAGTTATATATCTCTCGATTGATTATCACCCCCATGCTTTAGACTTACGGTTCCGTAAGTCTAAAGCATGGGGGTGATTGGTTGTTTGTCATCTGGTTACCCCGAGAGAACTCGGGGTTAACGCCTCAAGCCCACTCTGTGGGCTCTTTCTTTAGACATAGTTCGTGCTCCGGGAGGGGAGCTGGAACCACCTGAAGACAAACGGAGGTTATATATCTCTTGATTAGTTGTTGGTCATTTGGTTACCCCGAGAGAACTCGGGGTTAACGCCTCAAGCCCACTCTGTGGGCTCTCTCTTTAGACATAGTTCGTGCTCCGGGAGGGGAACGGGAATCACCCGAAGCCAAATAGAAAGCACGGGGATTTTTTCCCCGTGCTCCAGGAGGTGGCGGACGCGAAATTTCGCGTCCCTACGTAAGGTTGATACTCAGCGATATTATTTGCTGCGGGAGGCGGCGTCGAGGGCTTGGCGGGCACGGCGGGTGGTTTCGCGCCAGGGGAGGGTGTTGTCGTTGACGTTGGCATTGCGGATGTCTGCGATGATTGAGTCAAGCTGAGTCATGTCAACGCCCTCGTTGCGGAGGATGCGGATTTTCTCAGCGTTCTCGATGCCGTCGATGAGTCGCTCGAAGCGTACTGAGGGGCGTGCATAGGGGTACACGAGGTAGGTGTCGCCTGAGGGCCATTCTTCGCCGTAGCGGGAGTCAGACTCGGGGTCGGCAGGCCAAGAGTTGTAGGCCCAGCGGAGCATACCATCATAGTCGAGAGCGATGCCATACCAGCCGAGGAGTTCGGCCTCATAGGGGGCAGAATAAGTGAAAGTATTGGGGAACAATGGGCCACAGCACACGTAGAAGGTGGTGTTGAAGCCGTTGGCGCGGCGTTGAATGATGTCTTCGTGGTCAGTGGTCTGAGCCTGTGACACGCACACGTCACGCATCATGTTGTATTTCTTGTAAGACTGGTGGTTGTCAGCGATGGCAAATCCCATGCTGGGTGCGCATTCTTCGAGGAGTCGCACGGCGGCGTCCATTGACTCAGGGTCACGCTCGTCCATAGCGATATTGGTGATTCCGAGCCATCCTTTCTCGTCGAGGTGTTTCTTGAAGTCACCGAGGAATGGTTTCCAAAGGTTTACGAAGATGTCAGTTCCGGGCTCGGCGGTCACGGTTACGATGCTGTCGCCGGCGTGGTCGAAGTATTCGAGC
>JAAVGQ010000004.1 GCA_014800105.1 Bacteroidales bacterium
TATACCGTAGCGGGAATATGCCGAATAGAGATCATCCTGCAGATCCTCGCCGTCAGCCGCAGCGACATCCTTGAAAGGCGACACTACAAGCTTAGGCACCGGGATAGGAGAAGCGTTCATGTCACGCCTCAGGCGCGTTGCATTGTATAGAATACCCGATGTGGAACTTTGTCTCACCGTCTTGGTCATCACAGCGCGTCTAACTTTCAGCCCTAACGAGCGCAACACGTCAGGCGTCATCGCGGGAGATTCCTCGCATCCCGGAGGCGGAAGCTGAGCCGTGTCACCACTTAGAATCATTCGGCAATTCACCCCGCTATAAACATAATGAATCAAATCCTCAAGTAGATTGCCTGACGCCCCGTCGGCCGCAATCATCGACGCCTCGTCAACAATGAAGACCGTGTTTTCAGAACGATTTTCGGCAACACCGATAAATCCCATACCCTGAGAAATGGAAGCGTGACGGTAAATGCGCCTGTGGATAGTTGACGCAGGATGATGAGCATGTGATGCAAGCACCTTGGCAGCCCGCCCGGTAGGAGCTAACAGGACAGCACGCTGGCCAATGAGGGGCAACGCCTTGACAAGCGCACCGGTAACTGACGTCTTGCCCGTGCCGGCATAACCATTCAGAAGAAAAACCGTGTCACTTGGCGTCTCAGCACTACAAAAACGCGCGAGCGCAGCCACCAGTTCTATCTGCTGATGGTTGGGCTCGAACGGCAATGACTCTACGATGCTCTCGGCAAACTGTAACGTGTCCATGGCCGTAAAGATACATAAAAAAAGTGGAAAAGACATCCTCGTTACCAGGCAAGTGTCGCTTCCAACACCTCTTCATCTAATCCCGTCGCGAGAGGGATATCTTAATGGAGGAATTTCGATTCCACCGTGGTAACTTTATTATCGTTTCTTGTCTTTTAAACAAACCGTTACAACATAAAGTTCACACGGAGGAGTACACGCAAATGCTAAAAAACACAAAATACAGAATAATAAAAAAGGGAAGAAAAATTTGGAAACTCCGCGACAAAGGATTACCTTTGCAACACAATCACGGGGTATTAGCTCATCTGGCTAGAGCGCGACACTGGCAGTGTCGAGGTGAGCGGTTCGAGTCCGCTATACTCCACCCGTCAGGCGAATCTGGATTAAAATCCTCATTCGCTTTTTTCGTTATTATCAGTAAAATAGTATATTTGCAATCTGAAGCTGATTGAACTCAACATGGACAAAATCATAGCTTCTTCCGAGCAGAAGTTGATGAAACTCGTAAATTATTATGGAGCGTTCAGTAAGTAAAACACTTGAGGATATTAGAGGAGCATTTCTTTAGTTACTGTATTTCTTTCTCGATGATGAAAGTGACGTTGTAGCCGCCGGCGGGAATGGGAGCCAGGCTTAGAATCATTCCCTGCATCACGAGAATCTGGCGCGACAATGACAACCCGATTCCCGACCCATGCGGTTTAGTGGTAAAGAATGGTATGAATACTTCGCGGGCAACCTCATCTGAAATCAAATGTCCGTCATTACTAATCAGGAGTTTACCAAATGAATGCGGGATAGAATCCCCATTCTTCACATATCTGACTCCAATTGATCGCGCATCAGCCTCGACAGCATTCTTAACCAAATTCATAAATACCTGACGCATCAAGCCGGGATCACATCTAAGCTGAAGCTGACCGGGTACTTCTATTTTCCAATCCAGATCAGGATAGAGAACCGCGATACTCTTGCAGAATTCCAATACTTCTATCTCCTCCATTACCGGCTCCTGAAGCTGAGTCATCTTGCGGTAGCTGTCAACAAAAGCCGCCAGCCCGGTACTGGTGTCAAGAATGGCTTGTATTCCCTCCTCATACGGCGTACCTTTTATATCAGGATCAGCGAGATAAGCCTGGCTGATGCTGCGTATGGGGGTAGTGGCGTTCATGATTTCATGAGTGAGAACTCGCGTGAGACGTTGCCATGATTCAACCTCATTGTGAGCTACCAGTTTCTCAACACCTTCTCCCATGTTGTTCAGGGCCTGCTGCAGTGCTCTTTCACCGAATAACAGACCCTTGGTGGGCAAGCGAAAGGAAAAATCCCGGTGTCGCATTGCATCATGCATGAGCTCGGCCCGGTCTTTTAAGAGGAGCTGGTGCCGGTAGATCACGACACATATTGCTATCAGAACTGTTATTGCTGAGATTGCGATGATCATTGTTGTAATTTTCGGTAGAGGGTCTGACGCGTTATCCCGAGCAGTTCAGCTGCCTTACTCATGTTTCCGTTACAACGGTCCACGACTTTCTTTACATGCTGCTTCTCTATTTCATGCAGGGGTTCCACCGCTTTTGCCTTGTCTATGGCGTCCTTGAGCACTCGNATAAGTTCATCGTTATCCCATGGCTTGGCTACAAAATCAGCAGCCCCGTTCTTCAACCCCTTGACTGCCAGCTTCACGTCAGCATACGCCGTGACAAGGACTACCGGTATGTCAGGGTGTCGCTTGCGTATGGCCGAGAGCCATATCACACCATCCTGGCCTGAGTTTACACCATGCGAGAAATTCATGTCAAGCATGATGACGTCCACGTGCTCCTGGCTTAGGGTACGCATTATTGTGTCGGGCGTGGAAAGGGTGATAATGCGTTCAAAAACATTACCGAGGCATATCCTGGCGGCCGTCAGTATGGCCTGACTATCGTCTACGACGAGTATTGTGCCATAATTTTTACTCATACATTAATCTAACACCCTTAAACTTCCATTTACCACAAAGTTAAGAAAAATATTTAAACCTCAGTGGTGTACGGGTGTATGAAAATCATACAGGTTGTTGTATGATTTTCATACAAACTGCTGCTGCCCATACAAAATTCCTTTGCCGTTTAGCGTCGGGAAGATATCTTTGCGTTAAAAATCAGGCAAATGAAGAAGATTTTGTGCTTAATATTGTTGTTGGTGCTAAGCCCAGACCTGCGTGCAGCCGAGGCTGACACCTTAAGGCTCAGCCTGCAGGATGCCATAGCAATTGCCCAACGGCAATCACCTTCGGCACAAAGCGCACGCAACACCTTCCTTTCGGCCTACTGGAGTTACCGATACTACAAGGCCAATTATCTACCTTCGGTCTCGCTCACATCATCTCCATATATCAACAAGCAGGTCAACAAGATAACGCAATCTGACGGTACGGCGCGATTTCTGAAACAGGACCAGTTTGGCGCCGATGTGTCTCTGGTTATCAACCAGAATGTCAGTCTCACAGGAGGCCAGTTCTACTTGAAAAGTTCTCTCAACCGTCTCGATGAGTTTCAAAACAAGACTACTGCCTACAGCAGCCAGCCCATACTCATAGGCTATAATCAGAGTCTTTTCGGTTACAACAGCCTTAAATGGAACAGACGCATCGAGCCGTTACGGTTCACTGAAGCNAAAAAACGATATGCCGAGACACTCGAAATTATCTCAGCCTCAACCTGTAACTATTTCTTCTCGCTCGCCTCAGCACAGACTGAACTGGAGATGGCCCGACAGAATTTTGCTTCGGCCGATACNCTATANTCCATGGCNCAGGGGCGTTACCAGATAGGAACAATCACTGANAACGAGATGCTCCAGCTCGAGATCAACCGCCTTAACGAGGAAACGAACGTNATGGACGCTGAAATCAACGTAAAGGAGGTGATGCAGAGCATCCGCTCATATCTGGGACTGGGTGATGCGGTTGAGGTCAATCCGGTGATGCCTGACAGTGTGCCACAGTTTGAGGTACCGCTGTCATCGGCCATGAATCTCGCTATGGAAAANAGTCCTGATCCCGATTATTACAGGCGCCTTATACTGAACAGCGAGAGCAACCTGTCATACGCCAAAGCCAATGCGCGNCTAAAGGCTGACCTTTACGTTCAGTTCGGACTATCACAAACGGGCCCCGACGTNGGGCGCGCTTACGAAAAACCCATGCATCAGGAATATGCAAGCATTTCCCTTTCAATCCCCATCCTNGATTGGGGNCGGGGCCGCGGAAAAATNAAGGAAGCCAAGTCTCAGCTTGAATTNACTAAGACCCAGGCCCGGCANGGTATGGATAATTTCGTGCAGAATGTCGAGAAACTTGTCATGCAGTTCAACATGCAGCCGCGCAGGGTCAGGATAGCTTATCTGGCCGATCGCCGCGCTACCCAGCGACACGCTGTGGCGATGCGACTTTTTGTAATGGGACGCATCGGAATCCTNGACCTCATGTCGGCAGTAAATGAAAAAAACTCAGCCAAAAGAAGCTTTGTGAACACCATGAAAACATATTGGAGCCTCTACTACACGCTACGCAGCATGACGGCATACGATTTTGAGCACAACATAGCTATAACCGAAGAATTACCCCTCGACTGATTATGGACATTCAATTGAAAAAGAAACCCTGGTATGTCAGATACCTTTATCTGATTATAACCGGCATCGTCTTCCTTGGTGTCGTTGTCTACCTGTTCATTACAGCGTTCGGACCGCGTAAAATGAATATCGACGCTGATGAGTACACCATTGCCGAAGCCATCGAGACTCCCTTTCTGGAATACGTTGATGTCGAAGGCATCGTTCAGCCTATCCAGACCATCCGTGTAAACGCCCTTGAGGGAGGATTTGTAGAGCGTATCGTTGCCGAGGAGGGTGCCACCCTCAATGTAGGCGATACGATCCTCATTCTTAAAAATATCGAACTGCTGCGGACAATCGAGGATGAACAGGCCGACTGGCACAACCGACAGCTCAACTATCAGGAGCAGGAAATTGAAATGGAACAACGCTCTATCAATCTTCGACAGCAGGTACTGGATGCCGACCATCAGATGGCCTCACTTGACAAGTCGCTTAAACAGAGCCGCGAGGAATTTCAAATGGGTATCAAGAGCCGGGCTGAACTGGATGTCATGGAGGAAGACTATAATTACAAGCTCAGGAAAGCACGNCTGCAGATGGAAAGCCTGCGCCATGATTCAGTGTCTATGATTCTTAAGCGCGACATGCTTTCAGCAACCCGGGACGCTTCATCCCGAAAGCTCGCCCGACTTTCAGACCGCACTGCCAATCTTATTGTGCGTGCTCCGGTGGCCGGACAGCTAAGCCAGCTCAACGTCTCGTTAGGGCAGCAGGTGAGCGCCGGCTCGGGTATCGGTGAGATAAAAGTGCTCACTGAGTATAAAGTTCATGTAACGCTCTCAGAATACTACATCGACCGCATCATTTCAGGTCTGCCGGGCAGNATAAACTATCAGGAAACGAAATATCCAATGCGCATAAGCAANATAGTTCCCGAAGTGAAAGACCGCACATTCACCTGTGATCTTCTCTTCACCGCCGACAAACCATCAAACATACGCCTCGGGAAAAGCTATCGCGTGCAGATAGAGCTTGCCCAGCCTGAGTCAGCCCTGGTGATTCCCCGCGGCAACTTCTATCAGTCCACGTCAGGCCGATGGATTTATCGCCTCTCGCCCGACGGGAAAACCATCCGTAAGGTTGACATCGAGATTGGGCGCCAGAATCCCAAACAGTTTGAGGTGGTATCAGGCCTCGCCCCGGGTGACAAAGTCATTGTCTCAGGCTATGACAAATTCGGCGACCTTGATGAGATTATTATTAAATGAAATCCGTTACGTGAAATAAAACCAAACATTATAAAAATATGATCATTCAGAATCTTAAGGTGGCATTCCGCAACCTCATGAAATATAAGGTGCAGACCCTGCTCAGCATCGCGAGTATCGCAATCGGTATCGTGACNNTNTCGCTNGCATTCTCNGTNATGACACGNTTCCGNCTCCCNTCNATCATGAGCCAGCCGTTCAAGGACCGGGCTTACGAATTATACCTGTTGAAGGCTGAAAGCAATGATACAGTGAAAATAAACAATGAACTTTTGAGAGTTTTGAAACAGGATGGCGGACCAAGACATGCCGAACGAATCGCATTTTTCAACGATATTGGTTTGGTTAAAAATGCTGATTTTCACCTGANTGACTCTACTAAACGTAAAGGTGAAATCCTTGCACAAATTTTTGATCCTGAATTTGGAGAATATTTGGGATTACGTTCTGCTATAACAGGAGAGAAGATTAGGAAGTTAAAAAGGGGAGAGGCTATAATATCCGAAAAATTTGCAAAAGAGCTTTTTCAGGATTCTAATCCTATAGGTGCCTTTCTAACACTCTCAAGCTATAATTTTAATTTACCGAACACCATTGTTGATATTTACCAGGAGTTATCTGTTTACGACCCTCTTCCNTATNATTCNTATAATTGTATTCAATATTGTGAAGAGGATGATGTCATGGAATTTGGCAGCAATGGATATGTTTCCGGGCTAACATATCAGGCTTTTATCGTATTGAAGGAGGGATTCACTGAACCTGAATTAATTGATGAACTAAACGAACGTCTGAAACCGTTCAACATTGTGGCTAAACTCTCGAAGGCTTTGGATAAAAGTGAGATACAAAAAATCATCGCAACCAATATTTTAGTTTATATAACAGGAGCCCTGCTATTATTAGCTGCAATCATCGGGTTTCTAAGGATACAGATTCAGTTCTTCTGGATGCGCCGCCGTGAGATTTCCCTGCGCATTGTCAATGGTGCGCGACGNATACAGATTTTCTGGCTNCTTATTTCAGACGTCGTGGTTGTTATCATCCTGTCCATTATTCTATCGGTTTTACTCGGTTATCTTTTAGAAGATTTCCTCGGCAGTAACTTGGGATTCTTTGACACATATCAATTGACCATCAAAAATCTGTGGCTTTACAATACTGAAATAGGAGTCATTTTACTTTTGATCTGCGGCATTATAGCCTGGTTTATAATTAATCTTGTATGTAATGCTAAAGAAGGTCTTGCACAGAATATGCGTCGTAGTCGTAATCACCTGTTCCGCAACACAATGTTAGGAGTGCAGATTGCAATCTGTATTATATTCGTCAGCTTGACTTTTATCTTGATTAATGGTGGAGNAAAACTTCTCGCATCATATAATACGCCTGAGAATAATGCCGAATATAGAGAGTATATTTATTTGGATGAATATTGGGGATTCAAACAATGGGAACGCCTTGTTGAAGAAGTTGAAAAACTCCCTGACCTTGATAAAATGTTTCTATGCTCTATAAAAGGAACTGCGGTAAAAGGTTTTGAGGAATATATTGGAGTTAACACTTATCTCCAGCCGCAAAAGCTATTCTATTTAATTAGCGATTCTTCAGTGTTAACTACATTAGGAATCGCGGTCGACTGGTTCAACCGCGATGTTGACCATGATAACTGTGTTCTCGTTGGCGAAGATTATTATGCTGAACTGCAAGAAAAGGATCTTATTGATAATAACACACTTACATATGAATCTAATACTAAAGGATTTATAGAGTATATATGTCAGCCCATCGGTGGAATTATCAGGAAGATGCCCTATAGGGATAATACCGAATTTTACGTGGCAATAAATCCACCGGCTGATAAATTCAAGAGCGGATATATTCTCATTCCAAAACGCGGTCGGGGAAAAGCTCTCGCACGGAGTGTGAGTGAAACTATTGAAAGCATTGAACCGGGAAGAATTGAAATTAATGCCCAGGGAGGCAAGGTGATGCAAAACTACCGCTCATATATCACCACCAACCCTGATACCGTAGAGACGGTAACGACATTGGGATGGATATTGGGTATCGTCAGCGTAATTATATGCTCAATGAGCATCCTGAGTACGATAATGCTGGATACCCGCTCTCGCAGGAAAGAAGCGGCTATAAGAAAGATTAACGGAGCAAAAAGTATAGATATTTACCGTCTGTTCGGGCGGGTATATATTGTACTCCTTGTGCTTGCTGTCATTGTCGCCATCCCGGTGTGTGTAATGTTCAACGGGTTTGTTGAGACCTATGTTAAGGATCATTCCACTGTCGAAGGGTTCTCACCTCTGTGGCCTGTCGTTCTGGGAATATCGATTGTTGCTGTCCTTATCCTTGCTATCGTGGGGTGGCAGACGCACAAGATGCTACGGATCGACCCGGCAAAGATCATCGCAAAAGAATAAAAATATAATAAACAAAAATCTATATGATCACTCAGAATCTTAAGGTGGCATTCCGCAACCTCATGAAATATAAGGTTCAGACCCTGCTCAGCATCGCGAGTATCGCAATAGGTATCGTGACGCTGTCGCTGGCATTCTCCGTAATGAC
>JAAVGQ010000023.1 GCA_014800105.1 Bacteroidales bacterium
AGTATTTATTTTATCGGTTTTAAGCGTTATGATTCTTTGAGATTGGCGTATGATGACAAAAGCCATAGGGATTATAATCAATATGGATATGATACCAATGCTAAAGTATATAAATATCGTCTTATATTCAGTTTTAATAGTATGAATGTCTTTACGATATGTTTTATTCTTGTTTTTGATATCGTTTAGTAGATATACCAATTTGTCAGATGATGAATTCTTTCTGACATATCTATGGTATTTTGAGAAAGCATCATTTAATTCATTGTAAGCCATTTCTACTGAGCCTTCATGCTTAAGGAACTGAGCTCTAATTAATTGTGATTTTATGGAGTCTTCTATGCCGACCGGATTATTATGAATACTTTCAGTTATTTTTTTGGCCTCATCCCATTTATTCAGTTCTATATTGGCGGTTGCCCACATATATAAATCAGTTGGGTGAATATTATCACCATTATTGGATATCTGTTTATATAGAGAGTCGACTTTAATATAATTATTCCTCTCGAAATGATACCTGATAATAGAATTTGTTAAAGCAGATTTTAAGTTATAATTATGGTCTATTTGATCGTAATCAATAGTGTTTAGTAAACTATCGGCTGTTTCAAAATCTTGTTTATTGACCAATGCTTCTAATAATATAGGTATGACACTTAGTGATAACGAAGTTGAATCGGCTAAACAAAAAATTTTTTCTGATTTATATGCATAATCAATACATGGGTCATAAGTATTTAGCTGTAAAAATATCTTAGAAAGTGAGTATGCACTTAACCCGGCGTAATACCAGTCTGATTTATTACACGATAATGTGTACGCTTGGTTAAACATGGTAAGGGCTGAATCAAGCTTGTTCTCCTCTAATAGTTTTTCGGCGTAATAATATGATGCTTGTATAGCCTTAGATCCTTGATGGGATTTATAGAAATCAAAAGCTCGAATAATTGCTGTGTCACCCATAATTGAAACGCCACTTTTTACTCGAGATTTTGTTATGAGTAAATCTCTGTGCGCACGAAGTGAGCGGGGAAGATTTTCAACAGACATAGAATTAAGTAACTTTTGCGCACTATCCGGATTGTTTTCAATTAGTTCATCTATAGAATTTAGTTCAGAAAAAGTCTTTTTTAAATTGGAATCGCATGCACTTATTACTAATGCCAGTACGATTCCAAAGAGAGTGGAATATTGATGTAGTAAGTTATTTAAAACTATTGTTTTCATTCTTTTACTTAAGATTTACAAATATAGTAAAAGGTCGCGAAAATTTATAAATACCTCCACGACCTAATAGAAGCTGGCATCATTATATTAGACTCCAGTTATGCTAAAGTATTTGAAGCACATAAGAATCCCACATGTCAGCCACGAACGTATTAAAAAGAGATAGTATTACATACGTCATAATGAATGAATAGGGTCGTTTATCTTTAAAACAGAACGTAGCAAGAATGATTGAAATAATACAAACAACGCCTATCATTAATGAACCTAATGAGCCGTAAAAATCAATAAATCTTGGTGGTACATGAACGATAAGTTGCCCTAATACGATTGATAGAGAAAGTAACCAGGGATTCAGATTTTCGACTTTCTTTGTAAAGAAATCAAGGCAAAGAAATGTCAGTAGAAACATCCCTAAACTTTCAACCCAATAGGGCGAAGAATTTTGGAATAGTGCAGACCAAAATGTAACGAGAAACATTACCACTGATAGTAGGCAGCTAATCACGTAAGCTGCTGTTTTAGTCATTTTACTCATAGTTTAATTTAGTTATAGTTAAATGGGTTCAAAACATCGTCCATCGCAAGACCAAATGAGGAATCCTCCANAGCCCATTNNGGTACCCGAGCAATTCTTACTTTTACAAAATTACNTTAATTACCCGGTNGTTTCAAAAAAGCAACCGCTGATANTNAACTGCAAAANGTTTATATACAGCGATATAATTAAAGGTAATAAACTAAATACGCTTAAGTATTAAGTGAGAGTAGAAATCACAAATATGATTTNGAGATTTAGGTGGTTCATAAGGAAATTTGTACANGNTTACNTTGTATTTTTATCTATGGAATGACTATACAGTCAGTGAGNGCGGGTTGTTGCAGTTTCAAGGTAATTTGTTTAACTTTGTGGTGTACAACCCGTAATTACTGACATCGATGACAAGTAACGAAAATATAAAAGAGGAAATCAAGGTTGAAGAGCCCGTAAAGCGTGATGTGCTCAATGCTGACGACGTGGCACGCATGGTGCCNAAGCTGGNCAAGCATCCCAAGCTTATTAACTGGCTCCTGAAGTTCCTCCAGATTGACAAGGTTAACGAGATTCATGAGCATAACATAGACCATCCCGGGCCCGAGTTCGTGCGCGGTCTTCTCACTGACCTTGACATTAAACTCAAGATTGATAATGAGGAGGTCCTTGACCACCTGCCCGAGGGTGCGTTCATCACGGTGAGTAACCACCACTTCGGTGCGCTTGACGGCATTATCCTGATTGATCTTGTGGCTTCACGTCGCCCGCGTTACAAGGTGATGGTCAANATGTTCCTNAANTANATAAGCGGTATGCGCCCCAACTTCATCGCCGTTGACGCCATGGCAAGNGATGANCCCAAGAAGAAGGCNGTGTCGATGAANGGTATCAAGGANGCTATCAAGATGGTNCGCTCAGGCGAGCCCGTGGGTTTCTTCCCNGCNGGTGCTGTNGGTAAGGTTAACTGGCGCCTGCGTCTCAAGGACCGCCAGTGGCAGCCCAANATCATNCGACTNATTGACCAGCTCAACGTGCCGGTNATNCCCATNTTNTTCCACGGNAGCAANAGCTGGTGGTTCAATTTCCTGGGTATCACCGTGTGGCAGCTCAGGTCGTTGCGTCATCCTGCTGAGGTTTTCCGTAAACGTGGCAAGACATTCCATGTCACCGTGGGTAACCCCATCAGCGTTGAGGAACAGGCTCGTCACAAAGGTTCGCTCGAGGAGTTCGGGCAGTTCCTGCGTGAAAAGACTTATTCNTTGCGCGACCATAATCCNGAGGAGGATAAATAAGACGGTTGTAATTTATTAATTGCTAACAATTTGCTTACGACTCTGGAGAACGATATAACATCGGCCAAGCAACGGTTTGGCATCGTGGGAAACGCTCCCGCACTCATGGCTGCGCTTGAACGCGCCGTGAGAGTGGCACCTATTGACCTCTCGGTGCTGGTAACAGGCGAGAGCGGAACAGGTAAAGAGTTNTTCCCCAAGATTATACATGCCTACAGTCCCCGCAAGCATGCACGNTANATNGCNGTNAACTGCGGTGCAATCCCTGAGGGAACCATTGATTCAGAGCTCTTCGGTCACGAAAAAGGAGCTTTCACCGGTGCGGTAGCTACCCGCAAAGGTTACTTTGAGGAAGCTGACGGCGGCACGATATTTCTTGATGAGGTGGGCGAACTGCCTCTCACTACCCAGGCACGCCTGTTAAGAGTACTTGAGACGGGCGAGTTCATGAAGGTGGGTTCGTCGACCGTGCAGAAAACCAACATCCGCGTGGTTGCGGCCACCAATGTCGACATGCNGGAGGCCGTGAGACAGGGCAAGTTCCGCGAGGACNTGTATTACCGTCTCTCAACCGTTCAGATAACNGTCCCGCCATTNCGTGACCGTGGAAACGATATATTGCTGCTGGCACGTAAGTTTGCAGCCGATTTCTCGGAACGTTANCGCACACCGCGCATCACATTCAGCGATACCGCTTCCAATCTCATGCTTCACTACGGTTGGCCCGGCAACGTGCGCCAGCTTAAGAACGTAACTGAGCAGCTGGCTCTCTTCAATGCCGGCAGTGAAGTGAGCGCTGACGAGCTCACTTNGTATCTCCCTGACCTTACCCGCACGTTTGCCCCCGTGGCAAGCCATGCTGTTCGCGAACCGCAGGACTNGTCGGCCTACGAGCGTGAACGCGAGATGCTCTTCAACATGATATTCCGCCTGCAAAAGGAGATTGACTCCCTGCGGGAGGAGGTCAAGGCCGGTAAGGTTACCGAGCAAGCTGTGTCACCGTTCATCACTCCTCACAGTGAAGTGTGTTATCCCACATCGATTGTGAAATTCAACGAGCATCCCGTTATTGACCTCAATAAGATTTCAGGTGAGCCACAGGTGATTGATGCCGATCACGTNGAGACNGTCACCGATGATGTCAAGTCTCAGGAAACCGTCAAGGCGGTAACCAAAGTCGATGACACCCCGGCACAGACACTCGAGGAGACCGAGCGCGAGACTATACGCCGCGCTCTCGAACGTAACATGGGACGCCGAAAGGAGACCGCCANTGAGCTGAATATCTCAGAACGCACCCTATACCGTAAAATCAAAGACTATAACCTGGAATGAAACGTTTTCTCTCTAAAATAAAATCCAAACGCACAGGCTTGCTGATGCTCGCTATCGCGCTGATAGCGGCCGTGGNCGACGTGTCATGCCGTATAAGCTACAAGCTCAATGGCTCGGCGATTGACTATAACGTTTACAAGACAATCCAGGTGGGAAACTTTCCCATTCGCGCTGCNCTGGTGTATCCTCCGCTCCAGCAGACTTTTGAAAACGAGCTCTTAGACTACATAAACCGTAACACTCGNCTGCAGACCAATGACGGCGCCAGTGATCTCTCGCTGGAAGGTGAAATAACCACCTATCAGCTCACTCCGCAGGCTGTCACCGAGGATGCCTATGCATCCCAGACGCGCCTAACCATTGGCGTCCGAGTCAAATACACCGACTCAAAGAATGAAAAGAACGATGTGGACCAAACATTCACGGCCTATCGCGACTTTGACTCGTCAGAGATGCTTACTGACGTTCAGGACGAGCTGTGCCAGACGATTTCCAAGGAGCTTGTGGAACTTATATTTAACTCAACATTAGGAAACTGGTAATGGAAAACGCGGNTATAAAACTCAATGAAATGCTGTCATTGNCCGGTGACAAGCCTGTTGACGCAGCTATCGTCAGCGAGCTCACCCATGACTGCCCGGCCTTCCTGTTGCCTGATATCCTGCTGCTGCGACATCCTCATGAAGAACTTGATGANGACGCTGTTGAGAATATTATAAACCGCATTGCCCTCTCTATTCCTGACCGCCGACGCCTCATCCCTCTTCTTGATCCCGATGGTACCGGCCGCTATGACCGTTTCTATCCTCACGTCTCACGCGTCGTGACACCGTCAACCAACGATGTTATCGACACATTCCTCTCTAATTACGGTGACACATTGCCTGAGGAGGAAGCTCTCCTTAACCGCATGATATTCAATCCGGTGCCTGACTATGCAGCCACTCTCGAGCGCGAGACACCTGTAAAGACTCCGGCGACATCCGAGCAGGACCGCCTGCTTGACGCCTTCATCTCATCCTACGAGCCCGGCCACCTTGGTGATTATCCTCTTGATGAAATTGGAGTGACTGAGCCCCGGCCTGAGCCCGTTGCCGAGAAAATTCCCGCCGAAACTACCCGGGTGGAAGAGGCGCCCAAACCTAAAAATATTGCTCAGGCATCGTCACTGAGCGAATCTTTGGCCCGAATTTTCATAAAACAGCACAATTATAAGCGTGCATACGAAATAATTGAGTCATTAAGTTTGAATTATCCGGAAAAAAGTGTTTACTTTGCAGACCAATTGCGTTTCTTAGGAAAAATTATCAAAAACCGGGAAGCGCAGGAACGAAAGAATAATATAAAAAATTAAAACATACTCTACTAACATGTTGCAGACAGCTTTAATAATTCTTGCAGTAGTAATTTCGATCCTTCTCATCATCGTCGTTCTCATCCAGAAGTCAAAGGGTGGCGGTCTCGCCTCTAACTTTGCCGGCTCTAACCAGCTCATGGGTGTACGACGCACTAACAATGTAATCGAAAAAGCTACCTGGACATTCGCCATCATCGTGTGTGTGCTTTCACTCGCTTCAGGCATGATCCTGAGCCGTAGCTCAAACACTGCTGCTCCCCTCGTTAAGGAAGTTCCCACTCTTCCCCAGCCCTCAGTTCCTTACGAAACTACAACTGATGAAGTTGCCGCTCCCGCTGCCGAGACTGAAGCTCCCGCAGCTGAGGAAGCACCTGCTGCCGAAGCACCCGCTGCTGAATAATCGCGGGATGACAATCAACTTCCTGTAAAGATACTGAGGAGGCCATTCCCGTCACTGAACGGTGATGGCCTCTCTTATTACGTCATTATCACTCACCGCAAGCTGATGCTACGCACCATCGTAAAGTACTCATTGAGATATGTAATCCCGCTCGTAATCAGCGTGGGGTTATGCTGGGTGCTGTTCCGCAATGACAGCTTTGAGGAAATGTGGAACGTGGCACGCACCAAGTGTGACTTCCGCTGGATGTGGCTCATGCTTTTCATCGAGTCCTTCAGCTTTGTCTTCAGGACATTGCGCTGGCGCATTCAGCTTAACGGCGTAAACATCCGTGCGCCGTTTAAAGAGGTTCTTTACAGCATCTTCGGCACCTATGGCGTGAATATCGTCTTGCCGAGAGTGGGTGAAGTGTGGCGTTGCGGCTACATCTCCCAGCGCCGCAACGCACCGTTCGGAACAGTCTTCGGTACCATGGTTGCCGACCGTTTTGCTGATGTGCTTATGAGCATCCTGCTCCTCGTGCTCACGCTCGGCGTGTCAGGAAACGAGATAGTTGCCTTTATTCGGAAATATCCTGCCGGCTACGAAGCTATTCTCAGGATTATTACTTCGCCATGGCTGTGGAGTATAGCAGTCCTCTTTATTGCAGGGCTGATTATATTCCTGCGCAGCCGCTCGCAGAATAAGATTGTCAACAAAATAAAAGCCTTTATGCTCGAATTGTGGAAAGGCTTCTCAGCTATCGTTACAATGCCTCACCGCGGGCTCTGGCTCCTTTGGACCGTCATGCTATGGGGATGCTATTTCATGCAGCTCGTGGTAGCTTTCCAGGCGTTTCCTTTTACTCAGGAGCTGTTCAGCCGGCATGGTCTTTCAGTAGTTCTCATCTGCTTTACACTCACCACGATAGCCCTAGGTATTCCGAGTAATGGCGGCATAGGCCCTTATCAGATAGCTATGATTTTCGGTCTGGGTATGTTCTTACCTGCCGGGCTCGATGCAGAAGCAACAAAGGTTTTCGAGATGGACTCAAAAACCTTTGCCAATATCGTTCTGACGTTGTCAACCCTGCTGATGATAGCAGTGGGACTATGGGCATTTATCGCGATAGCTTTCGACAAGCGAAAGTCACGGCATTAAAGACTCATGGCTAAATCTTCCTTGATGTCGTCAAGCGAGATAGCGTAGGTGGGGCAACCTTCAAATCCCGCCGCAATAGAGTATTTGGGATAAGAGAATACAAGCCCGTCGAGAGTTATACCCACGTGGTAAATGGGGAATGTCTCAACCGTGAGAGGCTTTTCGGTTCCCATAAATTCGCTTACTGAGGCAAGATAATCGCTGACGGTCATCTCCTTCTGCGCGGCTATGTATTCAACCAGCTTTTTACGTATGTCATTTTGGCTCGTTTTCTTGACAAGAGTATCAAACGTATATTCAGCTCCGTTTTCAGGGTCATAGCTTACGAAATAAGAGTTGACATCTCCATGTGCTCCCCCCGTGTAACTGTCCTCGTAGATTGAGAAAGTGAGGAGATTATTTGCCTGATATACGGGTTCCACGACGGCAGTCATCTGGTAACCGTATATCACAGAATCGGCCATAAAATTACGCGCAATATTCATGAATGTCGAGCCCATTTCCTCGATACCCTTGGTAAATTCTATCGAGTTGACAGGAGCGACATTAGGCACTACAGTGTCAGTAATCAAGGAATAGTAAGCACCTATTGCATTATAAAGCGAGTCAGTTATAGGACTGTTGGCTTCAGGCAGTATAGCACGAACTGACATGAAGAACTGCCCTTCCTCGTCAGCCGGGAAAAGGCGAGAAACCTCGTAATAATCGGCAGTAAAACCGTTAAGAGTAATAGTGGTGTCAACTAACGAGTTACCGGTAACGGCCATAGGATTCTCAATAATGAGATCTTCAAAATTCTCAGGTAACTGTGATGTCTTGTTCTTGCTTCCGCAAGACGCCAGGGCCACGACCGACCCTGCAACTGCTGCAAGTAATACTAATTTCTTCATTTTAATCTTGTTTTAAGTTAAAACAACCTGACGGGTAGCAAGGTTCAGAAACAGCGTTCCCGCCGGCTGGTGTTAACGGTAGCTGAAAGCGGCATTAGATTTGTGTTTATCAAAATTTATACTATATTTGCGGCATGAATCCTACGCCGTTTCCGGAAAATGATTGTCAAGAGAGACTTGAACACCGGGGGCCGGGCGGGATCATGTAGCGCTCGTTTCCTTTCAAGGAAATATGAGTGCTTTTGGTTTGTCATCTGGTAAACCGGAACATAATTGAAAAAAGCGTTATTGGCGCTTGGTTTCTGACCAATTGAAACTTCGAACACTTCAAATCATCAGGAAACCATGCAACGGTGATGCTCATGGGTATGTAGTATATCCTCGTTCCGTGATGGAACGTGGTTATCTATACATACGGCGTGGGGTCTCGTTGCTCGTTTCGATGAAAGGGCAGTTCGAAGGCCTCAATTGGTGGAGCGAGCAACAATGTGGCTTCACGCTTCTGTTTTATATAGCAGTCCGAACTGGTAGCCATCGGATATTATAATTGTATTGCCATATTGTATTTCATCTTATGCACATAGGATCTCATATAAAATCAGTGTTTGAGCAACTGCCAAAACATCAATCTGTAACTTGGCTTGCTCAACAATTATATTGTGATAGGAGAAATATCTACCGAATATTTCAGCGAGATAATATTGATGTCATTTTATTGCATAGGCTTTCAGTTATCCTGAATCATGACTTCTTCATGGATTTATCAAAAGAGTTTATTGATAAATCGAGTGAGACAAAATAGGTCTCTATTTGGAATTTATATGTCTCGGTAAAGTTTAAGTCCATTAATTGCTTATGTGTAATTTTGCGTTATAAGAAAAAGCTGAATCGCTTGAAAGGACGTAAGCAATAAAATACATAACACAATAACAATCCAATTAACCCTTCGAGAATAAAATTAGGTTTGACAAGTTTTTAAATAACAAAATTTGCCAAGCTCTTATTTTCGGAGTGTAATAGAATCTCAAAACACATAGTAATTATCTCGATAATTTCTTAATTTATATTATTAGGGCAGCAAAGAGAAT
>JAAVGQ010000024.1 GCA_014800105.1 Bacteroidales bacterium
GTAAAGGATATCTATGACATGACCCGCACTATTGACCCGACTCGTCCCATCAATGACGTGAGCGGAGGCAGTCATATTAAGACCGATATCTGGACTGTTCATCACTACGAGCAGGATCCTGACAAGCTTAAGGAGATTATCTACAATGACGGCAAAATGTTTGATCAGCCTTTGTATCTGGTTAACAGTGTGGCTCCCGGTGCAAATATCGGTTACAATTTCCACGCCGCTCCACTTAACTATCCTTATCCTCACTATGACGGTTCAATTCCTTTCATTGTTGATGAGGTGGGCGGTATAAAATGGGTTAAGGACCAGGACAAGGAATCTCGCCCTGACTCATGGGGATACGGAGCTTCAGTACGTAATGAAGAGGAGTTCTTTAAACGTCTTGAAGGCCAGATTAATGCGCTTCTTGAACTCGAATCATCGGTGTGGGGTTATTGTTATACACAACTCACGGATGTTGAACAGGAGCAGAATGGCGTGTTCTACTATGACCGTTCGCCCAAATTCGATGCTGAGCGCTTCCGCGCTATCTTCAGCAAGAATCCCGAGTCACTGAAGAAATCATCAAAATAATCGTAAGGGAGATAGAATTTATGCTCCTTTATACGTTAAAGAATATTAAAGAAACTATAAATCGACGCCTGCGGATGCTGAGATGAACGGATAATTCGTAAATTTGCACCGCAAAAGTTCGCTTGAAATCACAGCGAATGGCGTGATGGTCCGGTAGCTCAGCTGGATAGAGCATCTGCCTTCTAAGCAGACGGTCATGGGTTCGAATCCCGTCCGGATAACGAATGAAATGAGGGAAACGGCGGGATGAGAACCCCNGGGTTCGTTATCGCGAAGCGCTTGCGTAGCAAGAATCCCGTCCGGATCACGAATAGGTAAACAGTGCCGGCATTGATTTTCGTCTCAATGTCCGCACTATAAAAGAACTAATCCGCTAAGGATGGTGTACTTGGATAGCCCGGTTGCTCCCAACTGCACCTTAAAAAGATTAATCGAGTCTGGCCCCGNTAGGCCGGACTCGATTTGTATATAAAGACTTGANTTANTGCTTGTTTTGATTCACTTTTATTTCTATATTTGNCATTTCAAAGACTAANTAGGAACTGAGANGATGAAATTGTTGGATTTTAGGAGGTTGGTTAGTTCGGTGATNGCCGGTTTCTGTATTCTTGNTTTATAGCTNTTTCTAAAGAGTCTGTTTACTCATGTCNCAGATGGGTTACAGGATTGGTGCGTGCTATGGTTATGGTATTGATGGTGACAACTACAGTCAGCAATATCAAGGCGCATATCAGTGTTATAGTCATCCAGCCGTAACCCATAGTCGTTTGATCAGTAAACTGCGAGANCCAGTGCTTGCCGGCTACGACCGCCATAGCTCCTCCGGCAATAAGTGATGGTAGGGCTATCTTCAACATCGATCGGCAGAAGAGCNAAACGATCTCTAATGCAGAAGTACCTGTGACTTTACGTATGGCAATTTCCCGGGCTCGATGCTGNACTTCATCGGTCGTATAACCTGCGAGGCCGATGAGTGCAATCATGAGAATTGCAATTGAAACCAGAGTAACNGCTGTCCCGAAATTCCTGATCGGCTTGATTCGTGCATCTATCTGTATCCTATAGGGAGTGATGTATATATCTTTACCCGGAACCTGGCGATCGATTACTCCCTGAACGCGCTGTAACACTTCAGGAGTGAGGATTGAAAAACGTACATACAGGTTGTTACTCATCTCACCGTTGGGAAAAAATACAGCAGCTCGCCTGTCAGCCGACTCGTTGTCTATGCCACCTCGACGCAGTCGATCAACTACACCGACAATTGTGTACTCATCTGAGCGGTCCCAGTTAATATGCTCAGTGATATGAAATCTCTGTCCAATTATATTGTCTCCTTCAAAGCCGAAGTTCCTATGCAGCACGTTTATAAACTCACTGTCCACGATGACCTCCTGTTTGGTACTGTCAGTCTGGGCGCTGAAATCTTCCCCTTGAATGAGTCTCATACCCAATGTATGGGTAAACCCCGGGGTTGCAAAATACATATCAGCGACATTGACCGTGTTGGTCCAGTCTTCACCTATCCAGATGTTGTTACCTGAGGCATGTTCAATAATATTTTGATAAGTTGTAGATACACTTTCAACCCCTGTTATGTCTCTTATCTGAGCTACTAATGCACTGCGGCTTTCCCGTGGAATATTGCCCATATAGGCGTATCCGAGATTTTCGGTATCTATACCGAGATCCTGGTCCGCTACAAAATTATATTGTCTTACAACGAGCGACAGGAGACACAATAGCATACCTGAGGCGAAGAATTGCAGCGCGAGCAATANTTTTTTCCATCCCATGCGGCTCATNATTCCGCTCCTGAAAGCATGGGCAACAGGCGTGCGGCAATACATCCATGCGGGAACGGCACCTGTAACGAAGAGAAGTGCAATGCAAACAGCTCCTTCGGCAATCCATACGTTACCGATTGTGAGAAGTTGNTCAGGTGAATACCCCAGCAGATTGCGGCAGAGGTTGGCGAAACAGAATACTAATAGAATAGCGAGCAACATTGACACAAACAGAAAGAATAAGGTTTCGGCCAAGATCCTCCCGAATATGCATANATTGGATGTACCATAGCATTTCCTGACAGCCATTTCTTTGCNACGGCTGTTCATCTGGCCTATGCATATGAGAAGATAATTGANCCCGGCAGCCATTAGCATCACTATGGCGAGCAGCGANAACATCCATAGCATTGTGCTGACATTATCCGACGAAGTGTGCAGATCAGTTAGCGGTCTCATGAGAATGTTGAATTTGAATGATGTAAGTTCNTCACTATCAATATAATCCTCAAGCATACGTGTTACCATAGGCTGCACATCTTCAGGGGAGGTACCACNGGCAAGACGTACGAATGAAATGTAGCGGTCATTACCCATCATGTTTTCAGGTGNATAATGAGCAAACCGTGCCAGGCTGGGTAGACTCACATATATCGCATTCCGTATAGAAGAATTTNCGGGGAAATCCTCATAGACGCCCCCAACAGTCANTTTATAGTCAACTTCGGTAGAGCCAAGACTCATTCCAATGACATTATCACCAATTTTCTCGGCAAGCGAGCGTGGAATCATGCAATAGTCAAGGACATCAAGAGTCTCATGNGGATTCCCTGCGAGGATGGGTGTTTCAAGAACGTCAAAGAAATTGCTGTCGGCCAGGGAAATATATTGNCCGTCAAAAATGCGTCCATCTTCAAGTTTGATACCTGTGTNGGATGCAAAAGATGTGTAGCGCGTGGCGGCTTCAACNTGGGGGACATAGCGTTTAAGGCCGGGAGCTATNCCACCTGGCGTTTGGTTGTACTCCCGGTATTCACCATTCTGAGTTACGCTCTCAGTGACAATACATAGCCGGTCAGCATTAGGAAAGAAAGAGTCGGCTGTAACCTCGAAATATATTTTTGCAACGAGAATGAGTCCGACNGCCAGCCCTATTGTNAGGCAGAGTATCTTTATGAGATTTCGTTGAAGGTCGTACGTGAAAAAGCGCATCATAGCTGTTGGAGTCAAAGAAGATTATTGATATTCTCGACGATTTGTCCGTCGAAGAGATTGACGATATAATCGGCGGCCGCAGCATCTTTGCAAGAGTGGGTTACCATTACGATTGTAGCCCCATCACGATGTAACTCATCAAGTAGTTGCATCACCTCAGCTCCGTTATGCGAGTCAAGGTTACCAGTCGGCTCGTCGGCAAGTATCAGTCCGGGTTTGGAAACGACAGCACGGGCAATAGCGACACGTTGTTGNTGTCCGCCTGACAGTTGGGATGGATAGTGATAAGCCCGGTGTGATATACCCATACGTCTCATCACTTCCTCGACACGGCGAGATCTCTCCTCGCGGCCCATCTTAATGTTGTAGAGAGGTAGCATGATATTTTCCCTGACGGTCATGCCTTCAATGAGATTGAATGACTGGAAGATGAAGCCTATACGCCCCTTTCGCCAGGATGTTCGCTGGCTTTCGCGCAGATTGCCTACCTCCTCACCGTCAAGTTTATATTCACCACCGGTTGGATTGTCAAGCAGTCCCATGATATTGAGTAATGTCGATTTGCCGCAACCTGATGGCCCCATGATTGCTACGAAATCCCCGTCGGCAATGTCAAGCGACACATTGTTGAGCGCTACCGTCTTCACGGTGTCGCTTGTAAATACCTTACTGATGTTTTTGAGTGATATATTCATAATGTTTACAATGATTTGTTGAAATTGATGCGGTCGGCTTCGCCATAGGGCGCGTAAGAGCTTACTATAACCCGCTCACCCGGGAGTATGCCTTCCAAGACCTCATAGTAGCGTGGATTCTGGCGACCTATCTTGATTTCGCGTCTTTTAGCTGATTTTCCATCGGTATCGAGAACGTAGACCCATCGGCCGCCGTTGTTCTGGAAGAAACTTCCACGCTCAATCCTGACAGCCTGTGTCGGTTCCCCTATAGTAAGCTCTACCGGATAGCTTTGTCCCACTCTTAGATTTGAGCTGTCGGAGTCAGCGATTGCAAGGTCAACCTTGAATTTTCCTTGAATGACCTCTGGATAAATCTTGATTACAGTGACGTCAAGTGTTTGATTACCGCGACTCGCTTCTCCATGCAGTCCAAGCGACAAGCGGTCTATATAATGCTCGTCAATATCAACAGACAGCTTATACTTGTCAAGAATATTTATTTGTCCCACCTGCTGGCCATACGGAATATTTTGGCCTAATTCGGCGTTGAGGCTCCCCAACTGGCCTGAATAAGTGGCTTTAATATTTAGATTGTCAGCACGTTGTCGTACCAGTATGAAGTTTTCTCTCATGTTGTCAAGGCTCTCGCGCATCATGGCAAGCTGTACACCGCGATAAAGTGAATCCTGGCTCAGACGGTTCTCGAGGAGCGCGACACTCTCTTGCGCAAGCTGAAAATCTTCGATTGCTGTCAGATATTCTTCCTGTGAGGCAAGGTCTTCTTTGTACAAGGCTGTCTTTTGTGTGGCTATACGCTCTTTGCGGTTGAGGTCGGTGCGTGCCGCAAGGAGTTCCTGCTTCATCTGCAGTCGATCTTTTTCCATTGCAATCTCTGTGTCACGAAGCATATTCTGCTTTTCCGCAAGTTGTGATTCTGAATCGAGGATCTGCTGTCGCAGATTTGGGTTGTTGAGCGTGAGTATGATATCTCCCGCAGTGACAAAGGCTCCTTCTTCTACCCATTTGCGTTCTACTATTCCGCTTTCCAGGGCCGAGACCTGCACGATAGTTCCTGACTCGACGCGTCCGTTTATGTGCAGATAATCATCAAATTCGCCCAGCGTCGCTTCGCATACCAGCACACCGCGTGTATCAGCTTGCAAAGAATGAGTACCTGATACCGCCGCGGCCCATATTACTGATAAAATCACTATCAACNATCCGATGATTGCCAGTCCATATTTTTTTATCCAGGTTTTTCTGTTTTTTATCTCGATATCCATTTATTTAGTCATTTATTAATGGTTTCCCGTTATAGTAATCAAGTGTTATCCGGTTTATTATTAGCTGGATGCGTTTACCCTCGCAGTTGGCTTTCGCAATAGAAAGCTTTGCCCCGGATGTATAAAGGTCAATTGCTGAAGCACTTCCCAGTTCAAACTTTCTGTGAGTTGCCCGGTAGGCAGTTTCTTCAGCGTCAAGACGGTGACATGCAGCATCATACTCTGCTTCTGAGGCTTCTGCGTCAAGCNGGGCTTGTAGCATTGCCCTCTCAACCTCGTANGTGGTCTTTTCAAGCTTCGCACGACTCATTGCAAGGTTTGCTTTGGCTCGGCGCAGTCGGGANGTATTATATAGNCCNTCAAACAGCGTAAATGAAAATGATAAACCTANGTACTGCCCCATGTTATTGTGCCACTGGGAACTGAAGGATGGTACTGNAGTGTTATTACCGAGCATTTTATAGTAAGACGTGNTTATGCCGGCCTGTAGATTAATCGTTGGTGAAAATGAGCCAATGGCACTCCTTAAATTGTAGACTTCCTCTTTTAGTGCAAAAGTTGCTTCTGCAATATCAGGATGAACGAAGANGTCGTTTGTTGTTACGGTCGGCTGATTGACATCATCTTCTGTTAAATCGAGTGNAGNGGTNTCAAGTGACATACCCATGAGATGACGTAATTCAAGATAGGCCTTGTCNAGGAGATTCATTTGATTGATTTCCTCGTATCGGTCAGCAGCTACAATTGCACTGATTTCAGCAAGGTCTGCNCCGCTTTTAGTGCCAAGCTCTCTNCCGAGTGCAATTCCTGCCATATCAGTAGAATCACGTTTGAGTTGTTCGCGTGCCTGCTTAACCATTGCCCGGCAGTAAACCACGTTATAGAATGCTTTTATTACTTCAAACGAGATGCGATCCTGCACGGAGCGAGCCGCCTCGTTTTTTCTAAGTCTTGCAGTGCGGGCCGACTTGAGGGCATTAATGTTAACGAGACCGTCAAACAATGGCATTGATAGNTGCAGTCCCACACCCGCATTCAATGTCTGTTTATTGTCGTAGATATTTGTCTCGGGGTCAATNTTGCGTCCGAAGCTAANTTGTGAGTTTGAGTAAAGACTTACTCCNGGCATCAGTCNGGAAGCTGCAATGCGGGCATCAGCTTTCGAGATTTCAATACCGTATCGCTCTATTACGTTGTCAGGNCAATTATCACGGGCATATATCAGGCAATCCCGAAGAGTCATTTGCGCCATGGNTGCCAATGCCGTTATTACNACTAATGTGANAATTAATATCCGTTTCATGGGAGCAAAGGTATCTTTACTCCTGCTCCACCTCAAGTAAAAATGATGAAAACGTGCATTTTGCTCTCTGTTTTGTCTAAAAATTAGACACNGACATTGTCATGGATGTACCTTTNCCCTCACATGAANGTACTCTTATATCGCCTCCATGACGGCGCGCAATTTGGCGGCTGAGACATAATCCCACGCCTATACCTCCNGGCTTTGTACTGAAAAAAGGTTCAAAAAGATTATCCATTGCAGTGTGCGGTATACCGCATCCGTTGTCTTCGACTTTCAGCATTACGCCTTGTGGTGATGTGGTCATCGTAATGATGATTTCCGGTTNGGAAATTCCGGTGACAGCATCCAGTGAATTCCTCAAAAGGTTGACCATAGCTTGAGTCANCAGGNTAACATCGGCATTAAAATTGAGATCTCGTGGCGTAATAAAACTGCATATTTCAGGTGATAATCCCCGTTGGGTACATTCCTGNGTCGCAAGAATCTGAAGGTGGGCAAGGAATTCNGTGGCTTTGACTTCCCGGAGGTTAAGTGGCGGNAACTGTGTTAATTGGAAATAGGAATCAAGGAAACGGATTATTCCGTCGGCTTGGCTATGTATTATACCGATGGTCTCACTAAGACGTTCTCCTGAATATTTTTCGATATTGGCTTCAATATCCTCGGCAAGAGAGGCCACCGGGGCTATGGAATTGCGCATTTCATGGGTCATGACTCGTATAATACGGTCATAGTATAATTTGTCGGTCTCAAGTTGTAATCTGTTTTCCCGGTACAGGTTGCCTAAGCGATTCATCGTTTCAGCCATATCTCTGAGACGACGGTCACCCTTCACGTCAAAATGCATTGTTGTATCGCTCATTTCAAGCGAAGACGTAAAGGCTGAAATAAACCTTATGAGGCGCTCCGTCAATGCATACAGAGCCCATACGGCACATGCTGCGGCGATTAACGCCAATGCTGCCGGAGCACGTTGGCCCGAAAGGAACAGCCACACCGTAAAAGCGCTCAGGGCGATAATAGCTATTAAGAGCAGAGTAAAATTTAGCGTAAAACGACTCACTGTTTCTTAAGAATGTTATATAACGTTTGTCGGTTGATCCCTAACTGAGCTGCCGCTGCCGAAATATTTCCATCATAACGCGCCACAGTATCCTTTACATGGGCAATTTTGATTTCGTCAAGGCTCATCTCTTCCTGCCGAGCTTTACGGCGTTCAATTTCGGCCGCTTTCTGCAAAGATTGGTCTGTCATTCTCGTCTTGCGGTTTTTTTCAATGGCTTTCTTCAGTCGATTCTTGAGGTCGTTGTTATTCCATGGTTTGGTAACAAAATCTTCAGCACCGGCCTTCATCGCGTCTACTGCAAGAGCAACCTCACCGAATGCTGTGATTACCACCACGGCCGGTGCGTCAGGGCACTCTTTTATACGCTTTATCCAGAACATTCCTGCCGGCATTCCCATGCTCATATTGCCGAAATTCATATCCAGCAGCACGATGTCCGGTTTCGTGTCGATCAGTGCCGGTAAAGCAGATGGATCTCCTACGGCTACTATCGAGTCGTATTCCCCAGCGAGAATCAACTTTAATGTTGTCCTTACCGATGCATTATCATCAACAATTATCAGCTTCATTGACCGGTTAGTTTTCGACGCGCTGGATGTTGGCGCCAAGGGAGCGCAGGCGCTCGTCGATGCGCTCGTAGCCGCGGTCAATCTGCTCGATGTTGTCGATGACACTTGTCCCTTTGGCTGACATTGCCGCAATGAGCATGGCGATACCGGCACGAATGTCGGGTGAGTGCATGTGATTGGCACGAAGCTCAGGATGGTGTCCGAGTCCTATTACCACAGCACGGTGAGGATCACAAAGAATGATTTTTGCGCCCATGTCAATGAGGCGGTCTACGAAGAAAAGACGTGATTCAAACATCTTCTGGTGTATCAGCACCTCGCCGTGACACTGGGTGGCGACCACGAGCATNACTGAGATAAGATCAGGTGTGAGTCCCGGCCAGGGAGCATCAGCCACGGTGAGAACCGAGCCGTCGAGGTTAGTTTCGATATCATAGCTTTCTTTTGCCGGAATAAAGAGATCGTCACCCTGCTCCTCAATAGTGATGCCGAGGCGGCGGAAACACTCAGGAATGATGCCCAAATTGCGTCGTGAGACGTTTTTAATGGTGATTGAGCTGCGCGTCATTGCAGCCATGCCTATGAAGCTGCCCACTTCGATCATATCGGGGAGAATTTTATGGGTTGCACCGCCCAGCATATCAGTCCCGGTGATCGTGAGCAGATTTGAACCGATCCCGTCAATGCGGGCGCCCATTGCNACGAGCAGCCGGCACAGCTGCTGCAGGTAAGGCTCGCAGGCAGCATTATAAACCGTAGTCACGCCGCGCGCAAGGGTTGCAGCCATCACGATGTTGGCCGTACCTGTTACTGACGCTTCATCAAGGAGCATGTAGGTTCCCTGCAGTCCTTCAGTACCGCATTCAAGGAGATAGGCTTTGCAGCCCTCGGGTTTAGAAAGCGTTGCGCCAAGGTTAATAAGGCCGGTAATGTGAGTATCGACCTTGCGGCGGCCTATTTTGTCGCCTCCCGGGCGGGGGAAATAGGCTTTACCGAAGCGTGCCAATAACGGCCCCACAACGAGTACCGACCCGCGNAAAGAAGCGCATCTCTTCACGAATTCGGGGCTATTGAGAAAATCAGTGTTGACATCATCAGCCTGAAAGGTNTANGTATTGTCNTCATGGCGGGTAACTTTAACNCCCATGTCACGCAGNAGAGCGATGAGGTTGCGTATGTCGAGAATGTCCGGGATGTTATGGACAGTCACAGGCTCGGCAGTAAGAAGCGTGGCGCTGATTATCTGGAGNGCTTCGTTCTTAGCGCCGGCAGGTGTGATTTCACCCGATAGACGATGTCCGCCTTCAATGATAAATGATGCCATGATAATTGAGGTTTAATGAGTTTCTAAGAGGGAGATTAAAATCAGTTCAATATATATACTCGACTTCGGGAACGAGTCTTACATTCCATTTTGANTACACGTCATCCNGGATGCGAGTGGCAAGGTCTTCAACTTCCCGCCCGGTAGCTTTACCACTGAGATTGACAATCACGAGTGGCTGTGAGGGCCATGTACCCACGTTACCTTCCTTCACTCCTTTCCAGCCTGAGCGGTCAATGAGCCAGGCNGCTGAAAGTTTGTGAGCCTTCGAGCCGTCAGGCAGGTTCACTGGGAATACGGGGATGGTTTCGCGCGCGATACTAAGTTCATCAGCGTGTCTATAGACTTTCTCAAGAATATCGTCAGTAACTACGGGATTCTTGAAGTAGCTGCCCGCACTCCCGGTCTCAGAGACTTCAGGGAGCTTAAATCGGCGCGTTTCACANACGGTGGTATANATGTCAGCAANGCTTGGANAGTCGCCTAATTTAGCCCTTAAATTGCCGTAGGAAAGGTTTGGGGCGGCCACCATCGATAATCTGACGGTTACCGCGGTGATTATGTANCGTTCCTTAGCAGGACTATGCTTGAAAATTGAGTTGCGGTAGCCGTAATGGATATCCCGGGCCTGAATGGTGATTGTTTTGCCGGTCAAGCGNTCGAAACATTCAACTTCCGTAACGAGGGANCCGAATTCAACGCCGTAGGCGCCCACGTTCTGTACAGCCGCTGCACCCACAGTTCCCGGTATCAGTGCCAGGTTCTCGATGCCCCAGAAGTTGTTTTCTACACATTTTTGAACGAGGGTGTCAAGTTTCATTCCGGCACCGACGGTCAATATGACTTCCTCGCCGTTCAGCGATGTTTCCACGTTGCAGTTATCACACAGAAGGAGAGTCCCGTCGAAACGGTTGTTCACGAACAGCAGATTACTTCCTTCGCCAATGGCGCGGGCGTTACGGGCAAGATCAGCGCAGGGTGATGACGGGGAAAAGAATTCCTGCAGGTCACCGGGAGTNGTCCATGTAACCACGGCGGCAGCCAATCCCTCGACGCCCATGGTGTTGAGGCCCGATAGCGGAACGTTTCTTTTGACAGCGAGCATGGGCAATCAATCTTTTGTGCCGTAAGCGAGATCACCGGCGTCACCAAGNCCCGGAACGATGTAGCTGTGAGCATTTATTTCGGGGTCAATAGCGCCAACCCAAATGGTGGTCTTNGAGGCNGGGAANGTGCGCTTNATNTAGTCGACNGCCTGCTGNGANGCGATNACTGAGGCTACGTGAACGTGAGAGGGCTCTCCCTTTGTGAGCAATGCACGGTAGCTGAGTTCCATNGATGCGCCNGTNGCGAGCATAGGGTCAGCGAGGATGAGTACTTTCCCGTCAAGGCGTGGAGATGCGAGATACTCGATGCAGATGTCAAAGTTTTCCTTCTCCTTGTATTTTCGGTAAGCGCTCACGAAAGCATTTTCTGCGTGGTCAAAGTAGTTGAGGAATCCCTGATGGAAAGGAACTCCGGCGCGGAAGATGGTACCGAGAACAACCTGGTCAGCCAGTACTTCACATTCGGTAGTGGTGAGCGGAGTGGTGACGGGAATCTTATCGTAAGCCATNGTGCGNCTNATTTCAAATGCCATGATTTCACCGATTCTCTCGAGNTTNCGGCGNAANCTCATCATGTCCTTCTGGATNTCTATGTTGCGCAGCTCCATCATGTANTGGTTCATGATTGAACGGTGNTCAGCGAAATTTACNACTTTCATGGGCTAANTTTTTTTGAGATGAAAGATATATACTTGTTTAACGGGCTTAGAACCGGTAAGGTTCAGGATTTACCCGTGAGAATGGTGCGTATTTCGTTGAGCTTGTTGAGCGCNGCCATGGGAGTGAGATTATTGATGTCGATATCNAGTATTTCATCGCGCACCTGGGCAAGGATGGGGTCATCAAGCTGAAAAAACGATAGCTGGAGACCATCAGGCGCGTCAATTCCGGCGATTGCCTCTTTGGCCGGGGCAACTGTAGGCACGGCTTCGTCGCGGCGGGAATTGGCCTCTAAATGCTTCAATANTTCATTCGCCCGGTCAACAATTGTTCGCGGCATGCCTGCAAGCTTGGCGACGTGGATACCGAACGANTGCTCNCTCCCGCCAGGCTTAAGTTTGCGCAGGAACACCACCTTGCCGTTGATTTCCTTGACNGAGACGTTGAAGTTTACCACGCGGTTGAANGTTTTCTCCATTTCATTGAGCTCGTGGTAGTGAGTGGCAAATAGTGTTTTGGGGTGCTGGCGGCACTGGTGGATGTATTCCACGATGGCCCATGCTATGGAGATGCCGTCGTAAGTAGAAGTACCACGGCCCAGCTCATCGAAGAGAATGAGGCTGCGCTCACTGATGTTGTTGAGGATTGAGGCGGCCTCAGTCATCTCAACCATGAATGTTGACTCGCCGCGGGAAATATTGTCGCTCGCGCCGACGCGGGTAAATATCTTGTCGATTATACCGATGTGAGCACTGTCAGCAGCGACAAAGCTGCCAATCTGGGCAAGCAGAACGTTGAGTGCGGTTGAGCGCAGGAGAGCTGATTTACCTGACATGTTGGGTCCCGTAATCATAATTACCTGCGATGAATCGTTATCGAGCCGCACGCTGTTGGTGATATAACCCTCGCCGGGTGGTAGCTGGCGTTCGATTACAGGATGACGTCCTTCGATGATTTCGAGGCTGAGAGAATCGTCAATTACGGGACGGTTGTAGCGGTTCTCGATAGCAGTAACGGTGAGCCCGCACAGGCAGTCGAGAACAGCAATGGTCGCAGCATTGAGCTGTATGGGGTTGATTGAGCCGGAAACCGCGTCAACGAGGCGCTGATAGAGTGCTTCCTCAATCTGGCCTATGCGGTCCTGGGCCGTTAGAATTTTGTTTTCATATTCCTTCAGCTCCTCAGTGATATAGCGCTCGGCATTGACGAGTGTCTGTTTTCTTATCCAGCGGTCAGGAACTTTGTCTTTGTGGGTGTTGGTAACCTCGATGTAGTAGCCGAAGACGTTGTTGAAACCTATTTTCAGGCTGGGAATGCCGGTCTCGGCTGACTCACGCTGCTGGATGGATGCGAGGTAATCGCGGCCCTGAAAGGCTATTTTGCGCAGTTCGTCAAGTTCATCGTCTATGCCGTCAGCTATTACTGAGCCTCGATTCAATGCAATTGGGGGTTCCGGGACAATCTCACGAAGAATGCGGTCGCGTATTTCAGTGCAGTCGTCGAGTGCCTGAGCCATTTCCTGGAGAACCGGCATGTTGCTTTCAGAGCATATTTTCCTGATGGGACCGACGGCTGAGAGAGCCTTGCCGAGCATTAGCATGTCGCGTGGATTAACTCTTCGGGCGGCAACCTTGGAGATGAGGCGTTCCATGTCACCCACGTTTCGCAGGTGTTCAATCAGCGTCTCTCTTTCGTCAGGATGCTTAAAGAAGTATTCTACCACGTCGAGGCGGCGGTTTATAGTTGCCGGGTCAACGAGCGGGAACAGTAACCAGCGATGAAGCAATCGGCTTCCCATGGGGCTCACGGTGCGGTCAATCACGTCAAGAAGGCATTTGCCGTCAGGTGCATTGCTCTTGACGAGCTCAAGGTTGCGCACGGTAAAACTGTCGAGGCGAACGAAGCGGTCACCGTCGATGCGTCGCAGTGAGGTGATGTGGCCCGTGTGGGTGTGCTGGGTGATGTCAAGATAGTGAAGCGTGGCGCCACTGGCGATTATCGCGAGCGGCATGTCGCTGATGCCGAATCCCTTGAGGTTTTCGGTCTCAAACTGTTTGAGAAGGCGCTCCATAGCGGTGCCTTCAGTGAATATCCAGTCTTCGAGCTCGAATGAGAGATAACGGCCTGAAAATAATTCCTCAAGGCGATGTTTCTTACCACGCTCCACGAGGATTTCCTTGGGAGCGAAGTTGGCAAGGAGCTTGTCGATATAGTCAGGCGTTCCCTGAGTAGTGAGGAATTCTCCCGTGCTGATGTCGAGGAAAGCGACACCCACGGCGTCTTTACCGGGACAAACAGCGGCAAGGAAGTTATTCTGCCTGTGGTCGAGGATGTTATCGTTAATTGAAACGCCGGGGGTAACGAGTTCGGTAATACCACGCTTTACAAGTCCCTTTACAGTCTTGGGGTCCTCAAGCTGTTCGCATATTGCGACGCGCTTGCCTGCTCTTACAAGTTTAGGTAAGTATGTGTCAAGGGCGTGATGAGGGAAGCCTGCAAGCTCAACTGATGAAGCTGAACCGTTGGCACGGCGGGTAAGGGTAATTCCGAGAATCTCGCTGGCAGTGATGGCATCGTCGCTGAAAGTTTCGTAGAAGTCACCAACGCGAAAAAGCAGTACTGCGTCGGGATGCTTTTTTTTCATCTCGAAGTACTGCTTCATCAATGGTGTCTCTACAACTTTCTTGGCCATGAATGGGAGTTGATTAGAGTTGAGATGCTGAGCATCAACGATTAGAAAGCTCGCTGATGCGGCTGATGTATTTTCCTATGATGTCAAACTCAATGTTGACTTTGCTACCAACCTTGATGTCACCAAAGTTAGTGTGCTCAAAGGTGTAAGGGATGATTGCAACGCGGAAGCTGTCACGCTCGCTGTCACACACTGTGAGGCTGACGCCGTTAACAGTCACCGAGCCTTTTTCCACTGTAACGTAGCCCTTGGCGATGAGCGAGGGGTCCACGGCATACTGGAATTTGAAGTAACGGCTACCGTCAACTTCCTCGATGTCAACACATGTAGCGGTGCAGTCAACGTGTCCCTGAACGATGTGACCGTCAAGACGTCCGTTCATGAGCATCGAGCGCTCGAGATTGACACGGTCCCCTGCCTTGAGGAGCCCGAGGTTAGAACGGTCAAGAGTTTCCTGAATGGCTGTAACGGTGTAGGTTTCCCCGTCAAGACTCACAACGGTGAGACAAACACCATTGTGAGCGACTGACTGGTCGATTTTTAATTCGTCGGTGAAAGAGGATGCCACCTTGAGATTGACGTTTCCCCCGTTGGGTTCAACGGCAACCACGCGGGCTGCTTCTTCAACAATGCCTGAGAACATATTATTCCTCTTCCTCCTTCATGTTGTGGAACACATTCTGAACGTCCTCGTCCTCTTCGAGCTTTTCGAGAAGCTTATCGAGGGTAGCGCGCTGCTCGGCAGTAACTTCCTTGAGGTCGTTGGGAATGCGGACAAATTCAGAAGAAATGATTTCAAAACCGTTTTCTTCGAGATACTTCTGGATATTAGAGTAGTCTTCGAAGCCACCGTATAGAACGATGTGCTCGCCTGTTTCCTCATCCTCGTCCTGTATGAGTTCATCAACGCCATAGTCGATGAGTTCGAGCTCGAGATCCTCGAGGCTCACACCGTCCTTGGGCTTGATTTTGAAAAGGCTCTTGTGGTCAAAGAGGAATGTGAGAGAACCCTGGGTTCCGAGAGAACCACCGTGCTTTGTAAAGTAAGAGCGCACGTTAGCAACGGTGCGGGTATTATTGTCGGTAGCAGCTTCTACGAAGATTGCGATACCGAAGGGTCCGTATCCTTCGTAAGTGATTTCCTTGTAATCGCTTGAGTCCTTGTCGGTTGCCTTTTTGATTGCGCGTTCAACAGTGTCCTTGGGCATGTTGGCGGCCTTAGCGTTCTGCATGAGAGCGCGGAGACGGGGGTTGGTGTCGGGGTCAGGACCACCAGCCTTGGCAGCGATTGTGATTTCTTTACCAATGCGGGTAAATGTACGTGACATGTTACCCCAGCGTTTGAGTTTTCTTGCTTTGCGGTATTCAAAAGCTCTTCCCATAGTGGTATTTTTATTTTATGGTAATTTTAATTATTGATTATCAGTAAGAAATAATTTAACGGAGTTCCGCGCCAAGCTGTTTCCTGAGGTTCTCGATGATGCGTGTCATTGTGGCGTCAATCTGCTTGTCCTGGAGGGTTTTTTCATCGTCCTGAAGGATAATGGAGATAGCGTAAGACTTCTTGCCGGCGGGGAGCTTGTCGCCCTCATAGACGTCAAACAGGCGCACGTCCTTGAGCAGACGTTTCTCACTCGCGTTAACAACGTTGATAACCTGGTCAAGTGTCACGTTGCTGTCGAGGAGCAGTGCGAGGTCTCGGTTGACGGGGAGTGTCTTGGGAAGTGGCGCGAAAAGAACGCTCTTCTTTAGAGACATCTTCACGAGAGTGTTCCAGTCAAGTTCAGCGAAGAGAACTGACTGCTTGATTCCCATTGACTTGAGCAGGCCTTTAGCGAGAATGCCCATGCGGCCGAGGTCCTTACCGTTGCGGGAAGTGATAGCGAGCGACGCGCTGTAGATACCCTCGCCGTCAGCAACAGTTTTAAGCTGAATCTCGCGGGCATTGATGCCGAGGCGTGCCATGATGTTGGCTACGATTGCCTTGAGGTCGTAGAATGATACATCCTCAGCTGCGTGATTCCATGCCGCATTGCGTGAACGGCCTGTCATCCACAGGGCAAGACGGGAGCCTTCGCTGTAAGGTGCAAGAGGATTCTCGGCGGTTGATTCAGCGGCGGGATTGAAGCGGTAAACGTTGCCGAACTCATACATCATGAGGTCAGGCAGTTTACGGTTGATGTTATGCTCGATTGATTCGAGACCGCCGTAAAGCAAAGTGCGGCGCATCACGCTGAGGTCGCTGCTGAGGGGGTTGAGGAGTCTTACACAGTTGTCGAGCGGCCAAGCCTTGTTGTCGGCATAATAACGCTCGGATGTGAGAGAGTTGTTGAGTATTTCGTTGAAACCGCACGCTGTGAGCTGCTCGCTGATGAGAACGCGCAGTTCGTTAGAGCGGTCAGTGATAGTCTTGTAAGAGAGTGATGACTTAACGCTGTCACCTATCTCGACGTTGTTGTAGCCGTAGACGCGGAGAACATCTTCGACTACGTCACAAGGACGTTTAACGTCAACGCGGTAAGTGGGCACCTTGAGTTCAAGGGTGTCATCTTTGCGTGAAGCGATTTCGATTTCGAGTGACTTGAGGATTGCGTCAACAGTTTCTTCAGGAATTTCTTTACCCACGAGCTCGTTGAGGTATTTGTAGCTGAGTTCCACGGGGAACGGTTCTACAACCTCAGGGTAGATGTCAACCAAATCACCGCAGATTTCGCCGCCGGCAAGTTCCTTGACGAGGAGTGAGGCAAGCTTGAGTGCATAGACGGTACCGTTGGGATCAACTCCACGTTCAAAGCGGAATGATGAGTCACTGTTGATGCCGTGACGGCGAGCTGTTTTACGCACGCTGGTGGGGTTGAAGCAGGCACTTTCGAGGAAAATGTCAGTCGTATTCTCGGTTACGCCTGAGTCGAGGCCACCCATAACGCCGGCGATACACATTGGTTCCTCAGCGTTACATATCATGAGGTCACGGCTGTCGAGCTTGTGCTCAACGTTGTCGAGAGTAACGAAGGGGGCGCCTTCAATGGCATTCTTAACGATAACTTTTTCGCCCTTAATCTGTGCGAGGTCAAAGCAGTGCATGGGTTGACCGATGCCGTGCAGGATATAGTTGGTGATATCAACCACGTTGTTGATGGGGCGGAGACCGATGGTGGTAAGGCGGTCCTTAAGCCACTGGGGACTCTCGGTTACTTTCACGCCACGGATGGTAACTCCGCTATAGCGTGTGCAAGCCTCGGGGTTTAGAACTTCAACGGTGACTGCTCCATCTTTCTTGTCGATAGCGAAGCCGTCGACATCAGGGCGGTGGAGGTTGCTGCCGTCAGCGTGGCAGTCGAGCCAAGCTGCGAAGTCACGGGCAACGCCATAGTGGGAAGCGGCGTCAATGCGGTTGGGGGTGAGGTCAACTTCAAGAACGTAGTCGCTTGACAGGCCGAAGTACTCAGCGGCTGGTGTGCCGGGCTTTATGCCGTCAGGGAGCACCATGATACCGTCATGAGATGCACCAACGCCAATCTCATCCTCGGCGCAAATCATTCCCAGAGATTCCACCCCTCTGATTTTCGATTTCTTAATCTGGAATTCCTTGTCGCCGTCATAGAGGGTTGTCCCCACGGTAGCGACAATGACAGTCTGGCCGGCGGCAACGTTAGGAGCGCCACACACAATCTGGGTGGGTTGTCCGTCACCGAGGTCAACGGTAGTGATGTGAAGGTGATCGCTGTTGGGATGTTCTTCACAGGTAAGTACTTTACCTACGACAATGCCGCGTAATCCGCCACGTATAGACTCAACTTCTTCAACGCTTCCGGTCTCGAGACCCAGTGAGGTGAGAGCGGCTGCAAGCTCATCAGGGGTGAGATTGAAGTCGATGTACTGTTTAAGCCAGTTATAAGAGATATTCATCTGAAAATAGATTTTTTTCTTCTAATGGGGTGAAAAGTTTTTATAACACGCAAAGATAACAAAAAATATCAACCTCCCCAAATGTAATCTTGTTCTTCGATTTATCGCATGAGAAGCTGCATGAAAAAAGTGTCATCTTGCTCGAACGGGGTCTTATTTAATGTCGATGTCCACCGCTGCTGTGAAGAGTCGTGAGGGATCTCCGAATAATGCACAACTTTCAGCTATGACATCCAGCTTAGGTGTAACTTTGCCTTTGAATTTCCTATTCCCATTGACCTTGATGACAACAGGTTTCGACATGTCGACAAGGTCATTGCTCAGATAAATCCTGACTTTCCCCGTCGAGGCCGGAATGAAGGCTTTGTCAACACTGAGGTTTACGGTCCAGCCTGAATCGGATGCCGGTTGGGAGGTGGATAAAGTGACATTATTGACATTTAAATCAATAGTGTTCCCGTTGATGATCATTTCGTAGGCAGTACGATACATGTCATTGTCACGGGCGTCGGACGGTTCGAGTATGCGTACATTATAGAATGCGTCACGGTAACGTAATGGTTCGTTATTTATGCCACCTAGTGCTCCATTCTCCATGTAGAAATAGCGAGGTGTTGCATTACGGGTAAAGTCAACCAGCCATGGGGTGGTGAGCGTATAATCGCACCCGTGTCCCTTGCCGGGCTGAAGGTTGACATTATGAACGTAGTGGCCCGGATGGACTGTCTCAAGGCTGTCAAGCAGATAGCCGACCTTTTGAGTGAGGAGCTTGCGTCCGTACATCGTGTCATCCTCACCGGTCTGAAGCGTGAATGGAACGTTGGCGAGATTTTCGGGAGGACAGCTCACGAGAACCTCTCCACCGGCAATGGGACCCGCACCGGCAATGTAGTCGGCATAGAAGGAAGCGAGCCGTTGTGATCCATAAGCGCCTTCTGAAATTCCCATGATATATATCTTGTCAGGGTTGATGTCGCCTGATGCAATCGCAAGTTTTATGAGCTGTTCCCATTTTGCTTGTCGCGAAGGCTGGTACCAGCGACAACCTGTACCGCCTTGAGGGCTTTGGGGAATAAAGAAAACTGATGGTGTATCTTTGAATACCTGGGCCCATGATATTGAAGCACGCCATTCCATCTCGGGATCAGGTCCTGAACCATGGATGAAGAGGAACAGGGGAAATCCCGTGGCTGGAGCTTCACCTTTTGACACATACAGGAATGGCATGGGGCCCTCAGGCAGTTCCCATGTACCATCAGGTCCCGGCATATTAAACCATTTCTCTACGTCTGAATGAGATGTGGGCGAGGGAAGTTGCTCAGTATAATGATTGAGAACGGTATTTGCCCATATATCCCACACTTTGCTCTTGGCATCCTCAATATCGGATTTTGCGAGTTTCTTGTTTCCTTTCAGTTGAGTAATATCACCATCGAGAGCTGATGAGAAGTATTTACGGATGTCAGCTTGCGTTATTCCATATCGAATAGTCTCATCAATATTTTTGTGATCGGCAACCTCCTGACCTCCCCCATTATTGAATGAACACAAGACTAATAGTGTTACTGTGAAAATTAATGGTTTAACAGTGATGACTTTCATGGATGTGAAAATGATGTTTTATAGATTTAGTGCAAAGTATTTCCAAAGTGGTGTCGCCATGAGGGCTTGCTTCATCTCGTCGCGCATGAGCATGTCATAGAGTTCTTCACGCGTGAGAATCTTCACTGCAATGTCTTCAGTGCGGTCAAGGTGCTGTCCCTGAGTAGGTACAACTCCGCGAGCTATGTAACAGTGTGTTACGTTAGAAGTGGTTGAGGGATTGCCTGAAATTTCCATGAAGAGTTCCCATTCACCGCCGGTGTATCCTGTCTCCTCGGCGAGTTCGCGCTTGGCTGCGTCGAGCGGGTCTTCACCTTCTTCTACGCAACCGGCACAAAGCTCGGTGAGAACATCGCCCCAGCCGTGTCGGTATTGTTCAACCATTACGAATCGTCCGTCCTCAGTGATAGCGATAATATTTACCCAGTCAGGATACTCGAGTACGTAGTATTCGGGATGAATTATTCCTGAGGGAAGTTTTACCTTATCGCGGCGAGCCACCAGCCAGGGGCGGCGTATTATGTATTCACTTTCAAGGGTGTCCCATTTTTGAATCTTAGGTGTATCCATATCAGTAGATTTTATATTGTGGTTACAAATGTCGTGCATTTCGTTTCAGGCCTTCAAGCTTGGCGCGTTTTATTGCCGAGCGCCTGAATAATGTCGAGAATTCTTCCTGAGTCATCGCGAGGATTTTGTCTGCCGTCAGGGATTCATAAGCCGGGCGCAGGAGGAAACGCTTTTCACGAGTCATTGCCGCCTCTTTGTTGTGAGGACATACACGCTGACATTCGTCACATCCGTACAGTCGGTTTCCGGTCGAGAAGCCCTCGGGCAGCTCACCACGGTGCTCGATTGTCAGGTAGCTGAGGCATTTTCGGGCGTCAATGCTTCCATTAGGCATGATAGCTTTCCCTGGGCAATTTACAATACATTTCCCGCAGTTGAAGCAACCGACAGTGTCAGTGTGATGCACGGCGGGAAGTGACGCGGTGGTTATTATTTCCCCAAGGAAAAACGATGTTCCTAACTCGGGGACAATCATGAGCCCACTGCGGCCGCGGAATGCAAGCCCGCTGCGCCATGCCCAGTATCGTTCCATGATGGGCGCAGTGTCGACACAAACGCGCGTTTCGCCGCCACGGGTTTCACGAATGTAGGCTGCCAAATTTTCAAGGATTTCGCGTAGTACCTCGTGGTAGTCATCTCCATGGGCGTATGATGCGATTTTGGGTGCTCCCTGAGGTTGAGAATCAGCGTGGTTGTAGCTGACGGCACAGCACACGATGCTTTGAGCGCCCGGTAGCAGGCCTTCCGGATTAAAGCGTATCTCGGGATAGCGATTGAGATAATCCATGCCGGCATTATACCCGTTCCCGATCCAGCCATTGTATCGCGCGATTGTTTCGCTATCAACGGGGCCTGCGGGTGTTATTGCAATAGCGTCTATTCCGGCATCCCGTGAGAAGGCGAGAAGGTCATCACATGGGGAGTTTCTCGAATTCATAGCCTTGTTCTTTTAGCCATTCTATTGCTCGCGGGAGTGCATATCGCAAGTTGGGCTCCGATTTGAGCGAGTCATGGAACACGATGATTGAACCGTTGCGCACGTATCGCTTTACGTTGTCAAGTACACGCTCAGGTGAGAGCGACCGGTCATAGTCTCGCGTTATAATGTCATACATGATGAGGTTGTACTTGCGCTTGATTGCACGGGCCTGACCTCCCCAGAGTAGCCCGTGAGGCGGGCGGAATAGCGGGGAATCAATCAGATTGTCGGCCTCGGTAATATCTCGGAGATAAGCTTTGCGGGTCGACTTGAGACCCTGGAGATGGTGCATCGTGTGGTTGCCAAAACTGTGGCCGCGTGAGCGTATTTCTTCCAGAAGCTCGGGGTGCCGTTTTACATTGTCACCTACGAGGAAGAATGTGGCCTTCACGCCGTATGAGTCNAGCGTGTCAAGTACCCAGGGGGTAACCTCGGGGATTGGCCCGTCATCAAAGGTGAGATATACAACGCGACGCCCCCGGGACTTTATGCGCCATATAGCCTCAGGGAANAGCAGGCGGTAAAGTGACGGGGGACGTTCGATAAACATGGTTGTATGTTGCTTAAGCCTTGNATGACTTATTGTTGCTTGGTGCGNTAGCCCGCGAGCGGAACAATNTCATCAAGATTGACGCCGCGTTCCGTGAGAATTGCATCGACCTCCTGAGCATCACCTCCGGCTTCAACGTAAGATTGNAGGAGNTTAGTGAGGTAGATGGGGATATAGCGGTCAACNGGGTTGAGGTTCAGGTGGTTCACGTTCATTGTTGACTGGTTGCCCACAATGAGACCGCCGGCGTGCTCGATGAGGCTGCGATAGTAGGGCAGGTACATTCCATAGCGTATAATCTCGTCGCGCAGGATATTGCGGCCATGTTCTTCGAGTTCAGGACGACCGGTAGCTTCACCCAGGAGAGAGTAGAGAGTGCCTATGCGCTGGCCCATCTGGATATTATAGGGCGATAATCTCACGGGGAGTTTCTCTTCCATGAGGTCAAGAATCTCGACNGATTTGTTGAAACGGTCAGCAACCCAAGCTGAATCAGCCTTAATCGAGTCGCCCTGAAGGGCTTCCTCGTAGAGNTGAGCTGCGAGGTCGTAGAGGGCACTGCGATGNGTTGTGACCATGCGGCGCACGGTCTCGTCAAGATAGACGNNTTCACCCTCGGGCACTTCGTCAAGACCACCCCAGCGGAAACGCTCGGTAACGTTGCGGTACATCTTGTCAGTGTCAACGGCCGGGCTCATCTCGCTATTCTCGTTGTGAACCGGTGTTACCTGAAGAGCGAGACCGGTTGAGCGCATGTTGTCGAGGAGTCCTAAATAGTAGCTTTCAGGCACGGTCATCGCGAAGTACATGGGACGGTTCCAGCCGTTCTTGGCGCTCGTGGCAATCATGTCGAGTGACAGGACATTGCTGAGTGTAGCGTAGCGGTCCTTTGAGAGGTCAGCGAGAATTACGGTGTCTGAAACCTCGGCCTCGGCCGGGGTAATCNTGCCTGAGGCGACGGCTGCATCAAGATTGGNCGGAATCATAACCTTGGGATAGTTCATGATGCTGTATCCGCCGGGCTTGTCGCTCTTATATAGGTCGTTGAGTGAAGCAAACACGTCAACAAACTTACCCTTGTCAGCATTCTCAGGGAACGTGCTTGCCTGGATGCGGTCATTGTAGTAGTCTGCCGGTTCAGCCTGGGTAGCGATGCCATCAGCGCTGTAAGTGGGTATGCGCATCTGGTTGGCATACCAGTCAGTCGTGAGGTAAGAGAGGTTTACGACGCGCACGTCGGGTCNATATCCTTCAACTTCCTGGCTGTACCACAATGGGAATGTATCGTTGTCACCATTAGTGAAAATTACGGCATTCTCGTCCAGGCTTGAGAGGTAATTCATGCCGTAGTCGCGAGTGGTGTAACGGCCTGAGCGGTCATGGTCATCCCATGTCTGTGACACCATCTGTAACGGAACGGCGATGCCTATAACGGCGGCGATTGAAGCTACGATTATCGAGAGGTTGCCTCGTTNCTCGCTNTTGGGGTTGGAAACGAAGTGCATCACGAGCTTCCAGATGGCTGCAACACCCATACCCACCCATATTGCAAAAGCATAGAACGAGCCGGCGAATGCGTAGTCACGTTCACGCGGCTGCAGAGGAGTCTGGTTGAGGTACAATACAATCGCAATGCCGGTCATGAAGAAGAGGAAGAACACTACCCAGAACTGTTCGATACCGTGCTTGCCACACATTGACTGCCACACGAGGCCGATGATGCCCATGAGGAGAGGAAGCATGTAGAACACGTTGTGCCCGGGGTTTTCAGAGCCCTGGTCGGGCGGGAGGAGTGACTGGTCACCAAGGCGGNCATTGTCAATGAATGGAATGCCTGAAATCCAGTTACCGCGGTTAACCTCGCCGTTGCCCTGAAGGTCATTCTGGCGCCCGGCAAAGTTCCACATGAAGTAACGCCAGTACATGTGATTGAACTGGTAGTTGAGGAAGAACTGGAGGTTCTGAGCCATTGACGGTGAGGGGATATCCTGAGCGTACTGCTCGTAGGGCTTTCCATTTGCGTCAACGTATGGTGAAACATGCTCGGTGGGAAGATCCTGCATGGTTGCGTTAATCCATTCAAGGTAAGCCTGAGGATGACCGTCAGAGGTNCTATACATGCGGGGGAAGAGCATGGTGGGGGTATAGGAAACCGAGGGCGTGCCGGGTTTNACTATATAACGGTCAGGGTCGTTGGGGTTAGTCTTCAGTGCNTTGATGTAAGTATCAGGGCCTTCTTCAATCTTATAGGATGCGCTACCGTCATCGTTTACCTGGATAACACGCTGTGATGCAAATGACTGGCCGGAGAAAAGGGGGCGGTCACCATATTGCTCACGGTTGAGGTAGGATGCGAGAGCGAATACGTTATCAGGCGCGTTCTGGTTCATGGGAGGGTTAGCCTCNGCACGGATGAGCAGGAGCGCATAGCTTGAATAGCCGATGAAGATTACGAGAATGCTGAGGGCAGTAATCGCAAGAATGCGCACNGGTAGTTCCTTGATGATGCAGAAGTAAGCAATCAGGGCGGCCATGAGCAGGAAGGGAATCCACAGTGAGTGGCCGATGAAAGTGATGCCTGAGAGCAACACCATGAGGATGAATGAGATGCGGGTCATGCGGTCGCGGCCGGCGTAGATGCTGTATATGCACCATATCATTGATGCAACCAGAAGAATTGCGTAGATGAGTACACCAACGTTAAAGCTCATGCCCAACACGTTGACGCAGAAGAGTTCAAAATAGCCTGCAACCTCAATGAAGCCGGGAACGAGGCCGTATAGGATGAGGGCGACGATAACAGCTGCCACGCCAAGGGCGATGAACGAGCCGGTGGCTGAGGGGTTCTTGAACTTCTTGTAATATATCACGAGCACGATGGCGGGNATACAGAGGAGGTTGAGGAGGTGTACAGCGATTGAAATNCCGATTACGTAAGCAATCAGCACGAGATAGCGGTCGCTGTGGGGCTGGTCAGCACGATTTTCCCATTTGAGAATCAACCAGAAAACCAGTGCAGTACAGAATGAAGAGAATGCATATACCTCACCTTCAACAGCTGAGAACCAGAAGGTATCACTCCAGGTGTAGCACAGAGCTCCACACAGACCCGAGCCCATGATGGCAATCATTTTGGGAAGAGAGATGTGNTCCTCGCCNTCCTTGACGAGGAGACGACGGGTGAGGTGAGTGATGGTCCAGAACAGGAGCAGGATAGTGCCGGCGCTGAGGAGAGCTGACATGCAGTTGACTGCGAGAGCTACCTTGGTCTGGTCNCCTCCAACGAAGTTAACAAAGAAGCGTGCTGCAAGCATGAAGACCGGGTTGCCCGGNGGGTGTCCCACTTCAAGCTTGGAACCCTGTGCGATAAACTCGGGACAATCCCAGAAACTTGCGGTNGGCTCGACGGTCATGAGGTAAGTCACGGCCGCGATAAGNAAGCAGAGCCAACCTAANGTGTTGTTNATGAGGTTATATNTTTTCATTTTNNAGAAANTGGATAAATCAGGAATTATTCTTTCTCCTCGGCTGCGAATTCCATGAGGTAAGCCTTGATGAAGTCATCGAGATCACCGTCCATCACGCCACCCACATCGCTCGTCTGGTAGTTGGTGCGGTGGTCCTTGACGCGGCGGTCATCGAAAACGTAGCTACGAATCTGAGAGCCCCATTCGATTTTCATCTTTCCGGCCTCAATCTTAGCCTGTTCTTCAAGACGATGCTGCATCTCCTTCTCATAGAGGATGGAACGGAGGTGACGCAGGGCGTTTTCCTTATTCTTGGGCTGGTCACGGGTTTCAGTNTTTTCGATAAGAATCTCTTCCTTTTCACCGGTGTAAGGGTCAGTGTACTGGTAGCGGAGTCGCACACCTGATTCTACCTTGTTGACNTTCTGACCGCCGGCACCGCCTGAACGGAANGTNTCCCATGACATGAGCGCGGGCTCAACTTTGACCTCGATAGAGTCGTCAACGAGGGGGGTAACGAAGACTGATGCGAACGATGTCATGCGCTTCCCTTGTGCATTATAGGGCGAAACGCGCACGAGACGGTGAACGCCGTTCTCGCTCTTGAGGTAACCGTAAGCCATGTCGCCTTCTACCTCGATGGTGCAGGATTTGATTCCTGCTTCATCGCCTTCAAGGAGGTTGGAAATCTTAGTCTTATAGCCGTGTTTCTCGCAGTAACGCAGGTACATGCGCATGAGCATGGAGGCCCAGTCCTGGCTCTCGGTACCGCCGGCACCGGAATTAATCTTGAGCACCACGTCCATCTTGTCCTCCTCGTGGCGTAGCATGTTGCGGAGCTCAAGTGACTCGATGCGGTCAACAACGCGCTTATAGAGGGAATCTACTTCATCCTCAGTCACGAGTTCCTCCTTATAGAAGTCAAAGCTGAGGGCGAGTTCTTCAACGAGGGTTTCGATTTCTTCATATCCTTCAATCCAGGCCTTGAGGTCTTTGATTTTCTTCATTTGAGCCTGAGCCTGAGCGGGATGTTCCCAGAAGTCAGGAACGTGTGTGCGCAGTTCCTCTTCCTCGACCTCGATGCGCTTAGTGTCGATGTCGAGATACTTGCGGAGGGCATCCTTACGTTCAGTAGCTTCTTTTAATTGCTCTTGTGTTATCATGTCAAAATATCGTAATTCTATACTTGTTTAATTCAAAAAAACGGGGCGCATTCACTCATGACCGAGCTTTACGGGGCGGTAGTAATACCGCCGTAGGAGAGGATTACTCTTGAATGATGTTTGAAAAGCTTGCGTGCTGTTGCATTCACGGCCTCGGGGGTGAGTGAGCGGTATTTAGTCACAGGGTCTTCAGGTTGTTCACCGTGCATGCATGCCATGGCAAGATTCAAGCCGGCGCGAGCATAGTGAAGATTATTGAAGGTGTGAGTAGATTCGTATTTGTTGGCAGCTCTTTCGAGCTCATATTCTGTGACACCGTCAGCAAGGAGTTTGTTGAGTTCGGAGTCGATAGCTTCGATAGCGCGTTGCTGGGCTTCGTCGCTGTTTTCTCTCAGGCGGGCGTTGATGAGAAAGAGTCCGGGTTCTTCCGCCCCCATTATTGAGGCGTCAACCTCAGTAAAAAGGTCAGTGCCTTTGAGCAGGTTTGAGTAAAAACGGGATGATTTACCGTTGGAGAGAATGTCTGAAATGGCATCGGCGGCATAATAGCCTTGGGTGCCGTAGGGGTCCATGCGGTAAGCAATGGTAAGAGCACGCTGGGGAACGTTAGCTTCGACTCTCTTGTAGCGCGGCGAGGTAATAGGGTCGTCGGCAGGGAGGTTGCGCGGGGTGACAGGGTGGTCAGGCACGGTGGCCATGTATTTGTCACACAGGTCACGG
>JAAVGQ010000025.1 GCA_014800105.1 Bacteroidales bacterium
GATACATACCAGGGAGACATCCACCGTGAACAAACCGGAAAATCCAACAGTACGAGAAACTATGCTTCCGCCAAGATTGGTGGAGACAGGCAACTGACACGCAATGATAATATTGCCTTTCAAATAGATTATTCTACAAACCCTACAAAATCCAAAGGTGAAAGCGAGGGACATATCACCGACTCGGCTACTGACGAATCCTCGACAATTACTTCAAAGAATAACGGTAGCAGTCACTATCATCAAGTTGCCGGAAATATTAATTACAAGCACTTATTTAACAATTCCCGCACGCTGGAGTTTACGGGTAATTATTTCTATACGAAAAACGGATCAAATGCCCGTCGCGAGCAAAACAGTGAGATCTATAACTTTATAAGCAATATTGATCTACACAACAGACGTCAAATGGGGAAACTTGATATAAATTACTCTGATATTGTCTCTAAATCCATTCAACTTCAAGCGGGGTCAAACACAGACTACTCGGTTACCGACATTGATGACCGGATTGATCGCTGGCCGAATTTTCACTATCGTCGCACNCGGGAATATCTGTATGCAGGAATTGACAATAACATGTCGGGTAGCCGGTTTAATTACGTAGTTTCATTAGGACTTGACATNGTATTCTCTGATGCCTCCGGAGCAAAACATAGCTATGTAGATTNTATTCCCTCGGTCTCCTTAAACTATAAAATAGCAAAACGACAGAATGTTTCTCTACTCTACAGGCGATCGCGCTCGTTGCCAAGCGCCGGCGACCTCAATCCTTTAAACACTTCGACTGATAGTCTTACTATGACAATGGGTAATCCTAAACTTACGCCGAGTCATCTTGATTTGGTGAAATTTGACTATACCTATGATTTTGGTAAGTTTAGATTAAATCCATTCATTCAATACCACTATAATTCTAATATTATAATGCCTTACAGCTATCTCGACGGAAATATATACGTAAATAGCTATCGCAATTTTGGACATACCGGTCAGCTTCTGACTGGTACTATATTAAGCTATAATGTTCCTCAGGGAAAACTTTANTACGGAGGTTTAAATCTTGAAGTCCATTATCAGAANGACTATATAAAAGGAATGCCGTTCAATGGTAATAGCTTTGGCGGTTATTTCAGCGGGTATTTTGGATATAAAAATCTATCGGCTGATGCTTATTTAGGTTATTACTCCAACTATTTATATTCAATCTACAGTAAAAGTATAGGAGAAATACAATCAACTTTTAACATTAGTTGGACAGTCACTAAGTCCTGGCGATTATCAATTACAGCGAATACTTTTCTTTGGCCTAGAAGACACTCAAAATCATGGATAATCAATGGTGATTATCTTGCCTACAATAGCTCTGTACAAACTACCCTCGCACCAAAAGTATGTATAGGAGTTATGTATAACTTCGTATCGAAGAATTTTAAATGGCGAAGAAAAAAGCAATTTAACGGTAGTGATGAAGAACTACACTCAGTTCAGCCTCATTGACAAGCTTAAAGGAACTCAACAAGATGACTTAGCACAGGGGTTTTATACATGCAATCAACCCATCAGCATCGTAGATGCTGAACCAATCCACCCCAAAAAAATCAGCAAGGGATGTAGCCGGGACGGTGTCTTCGGGCCGGGGCGGCGTTATTGAACTGATTGAGGANGTATGTTTTNTGCATTGGGGGTGTGGAATTATTTGCCGATATTTGCAGAAAAATTTGNATTATGAATGAATTGAGTANTGATTTGGAGCGCTTTGTTGAGGCGCAGTCGTGGAATTATGAGGTGGCTGTGGCTGAGNTNANGGCAGGGAAGAAGCGTTCTCACTGGATGTGGTATATTTTCCCTCAAATGAGGGGCTTGGGGCGNTCATCTATGGCTGAAATGTATGGTATTGCGGGGCTTGACGAGGCTCGCCGTTACCTTGAGCATGAANTACTTGGAAAGCGTCTGCGTGAGGTGTGTGAGGCAATTTTAGGATTGTCAACCGATGATGCTCATGAAGTTTTCGGTGATATTGATAGCCTGAAACTTAAGTCGTCCATGACCNTGTTTGACCTGGTGTCTNCCGATGATATTTTTGCCCGTGTGCTCNACAAATATTACGGNGGAGAGCGTGATAATAAAACGCTGAAATTGCTTGAGGGGCAGATTTAGCGNTTGGGGGATTTGTTGAAGCGATATTGAACCTTGAAGAGTACTTTGGCGGGAACGACATTTCTAACGATTTCCGTGCGGGCTTGCGGTGTGACGGTGTACANGATGTTGTTGAGCTGATGCAGCATGTCGAATCCCATGACGGTAAAGAGTANCGAACCTTTTANCAATGGTTTGGAGAGTTGNGCGTTCCAAATGAGGTCAGAGGTATTGAGTCGGTTGTCAGTAAAGCCGCTGCGCGAGTAGATGTTAAAGTCAGTTGACAGGTTGAAACCGAATGGCAGGCTGAATGTCGCAGAAGNACCGTAACGTCCTGTCAACGAGTTGAAATTTGTGAATCCNGAATCCTTACTGCGGTAATTGTTGAANTGCAGATTACTGAAGAGTGACACGCTGTTTTTCTCGAAAGTATATTTAAAATTGATGTNCTCTCCGGCTGAGATGGATTGTATATATCGGCGCTGTTGTGCGGAGGGGTCAAATATAAAATCTTCNGCCTCAACTGTGGTACCTATCATGTCGATATTCTTGCTGATATTGAAGCTTGTGGATGTCGAGAACTCGAAGCGGTTATCCTTTCCAAAAGGNGTGAAGAAGTTGTAGTTCATCATTCCCGATTTGTTGCCGTCAATGTTAAATGGATAATAGTATCTTACACCGGTCACGGTGTTGAAAATATATCCCCGACCAACCTCATTGTGACGCGAGCTGAGGTCNATTCTGAAGGAGTGAAGCCTCTGGCCGTTCATCTGGCGCTGGAGGTTGAAGTACAGGTTATAATACTGTGACGGTTTCAGATNGGGATTACCGTAGTAGACGTTCAGAGGGTCAGTCTGCGGGAGGGTTATCATGTTTTGCATGGCGGGATTGCTGCTGTATAAACCGTAGCCCAATGAGAAACTATAGCCTTTCTTCTCCTCTATCCTAATGTTGAGGTTAGAGTTGGGCAGGAATGAATGCTTGCGTAAAAGTATAGGTTCCTCGCCATGTTCGTATCTGTAGTCACGGTCACTGAACTGGAAACGTATAGGAGCAAAATATATGTACATTCCAAATTTATCATTCAGTTTGACGGGATTATAGTTGCTGAAACTTATATCGAGTCCATGCTCGTCAATAAACAGGCGGTTACGATGACTGAGGTCAGGAGAATATACGGGAGCGAAACCCGGCATTGCGAGCAGGTCAGCAATGGTAATCACATAATTATCAGAGGGTATTTCCCAATCCTTAACAGCCGAGACGTTGGAGGTATTGACGTTTTTACTGTGCTCGAATGAGTACTGGGCGCGCAGGCGTGAATTGTACCAATCCAAATCGAGGTTATAGGATAAATCGGTTTTGAATTGGCGTGAATAGTCGGGCCTGCCTTTACGTTGCTGAAAGTCGCGTGTGGTGGGGACAGGATTGCCGGAATGATTCACGAGGTAGAGCTGGTAAGTATTATTACCGCGTTCATTATATTTACCCGATACTCTTAATTCAAGGACTCCGGAACCTATATTGGCTGAGATTCCCAGCGGGAGGAGGATATCGGTTGTGTGGTTGTAGGCTGAATTTTCAGCTATATTACGATAGACTAATGAGTCAGTGAGATTAGTGAATCCGTGATATATATTTTCCAGCATTGACATTGTGATGTTCTGTATATCTTCGTTGAAAAGTGCTGAAACTGAGTAACCTGCCTGGTCATTTTTCGTATAATATACTGACGGGCTCATATTGATGAAAGCCTTGCGATTAAAACCTATGGATAGATAATGGGACGTGTTCAGGTACAAATTTTTGCTCTTGTTATTGCTGAACGAGTACTGATAGTTATTACCGTCAGGCAGGAAGCTTTCCACAGTGGTGCTTTGGTCGGAGCTACCGCTACTGTGAGAGACGTTCACGCTGCCTGAAATTCGCCATTTNTTAGCTTGNCCCTCAGCATTATAATTTAAGCCACCTGATTTAACGGTATAAATACCTGCGGGCATTTCCCCAGCGTTTCCTGAGTTATAGAGATATTCATCAGATAAGTTCCTGACTGAACCNTTAAACGACACGCTCACGTTATCAGAGAACCAGTTGCCGAACAGGCTACCGATGTAGCGATTCCTGTAACCATAGCCGGCGTCAGCGTTCACGGACCATCCAATGGAGTACTCACGTTTCAGCCTCACATCCATTGAGTATTTNTTTGAATCAATGTCACGGCCAAGAACTTCATTGCGCATCGTATTCTTTTCATATACCGCGATGTCCTTAACGGTGTATGCGCCTATGTTCTCGAGCATTATTTTGCGGTTACCTGAGAACAGGTCTTTGCCGTTGATGAGCAGGTCATCGACCTTGCGTCCGTTCACGAGTATTTCAGCATCTTGGGTTAGGGTGACACCCGGAAGTTGTTTTATTAGCGCATCGAGGGTTGATCCCTCAGCCAGAATGAACTCAGAGGCATTGAAAACGAGTGTGTCTCCTTTGTTATAGAAGAGAATGCGTGANGGCTTGACAGTGACCTCCTCAAGCTGTTTGTGCATTTTCTTGTGAATGCGCACCGGCTCGAGNGTCAGTTTTTTATCTTGATTGCGAAGGTCNATCTCTATTTCCTCAGCATCGTATTTCGGATCGTAACCGTAACCGTTTTCAGTCTCGATACCGAAGGATATTTGTGCAACCGTTGCCCTGTACTGCTTGCCGGCTTCGAGGATAACTANACCTTTACCGTCGCGCCACAATTCACGCTCGGGCTTGACCGGGACTGAGTCAGTGATATTAAAAACCTCGATGACAAATGGGTCGACATATCGCTCGGAAAGAGAGTAAATTACGTCAAATTCNACCTTGATTCTTTTATTCTTCTCAGGTCCCTTAGAGGCAGCGAGCACAGCTANNGGTATCAGCAGTAGTAATACCGATAAATATCTTGGTAACAGTTTTAGGGGCCCGGTNTTCATGGACTCGTNGTGGATTTTATTCGTNAATTTTGATGAACGGNTGGTCNGGATCCCCAGTCCAGCGATAGAGGAAGAGNGTGGAGCTCTGTTCGGGCTGTGTAGCNTTGTGGGAGATGTAAAAGANATCCCCGACTATGTGGCTGAGGCCNGTNGAGCCGTAAGGGAAATTCCAGCCGTAAGTATCGCTGCTNCCGTCATGTTTACCCATTTNCTTTAATGGNAGGACGTACCCNTTTTCTCCATTNTCAAACCCTTTCAGAACCTCGGTCTTAGGTTTCTTTTCGAGGTCAATGGCATAGAGATTATAATTGGGAAAAGACTTTTTGCTGCCGGAATATACTGCAGCAAGAAGNGAGTTGAGCTGAGGATAATAGGTNATGTTCTGTATTCCCCAGTTTGTGTTCCCTGTATANGCAAAGAAGCGCTTCCAGGGTTTAGGTGAGTTACCTGTAGTCAGACTATCCTGTTGAAGAGAATGTTCATACTTTTTCAGACTTTTCACATCGTAAGTGAGGAATACCTGATAGTCGTTATCACTTCTCTCAGNGTCTCCGTAGATACCGTATGCGACATAGAGCATCTTTTCCCCCTTNGGTTTCCCGGGTTTTGGAGCAAATGCGATGCCGTCTATTCCTGAGCAACCATAACGATGCTCGACAGTTTTNNCTTTGTTAGATACCGAGGCATAAAAGTCGTCGACTACGTCGCCAAGGTATATGGCCGACATCACTCCGTGATCAGTTGCNCTCATGTCNGCTTGAGTAATCTGTTTGCCATCAAAAACAGCAATATAAAATGCCGAGCGGCGATTCTTGGCTGCTTCGCCGGCGATACCTACGCCAATCTCGTCATTCTTGTATTCAAGAGACCCATACACTCGGCCGTCATCAGGATTGAGCGCAAGGCAACCTAAGTGCCCGGTAAATCCCTCGACGCTGCCTATCAGGTTACCCTNAAGATCAGTTTTAATCAAACGAGTGGTGAAAGAAAAGTATACCCAGCCGTTCTTCACGTCAACGGCTATTCCCTGCACGTGGTGTTTACCNTGATAACCTGAGAAAATAGAGTCGGGGAGATTGATTTGTGCTACAGCCTGAATGGATAGTGCTACAAAAAATATTACGNNGAAAAGTGNACGGATGATTTTCATGTGATGAGCGATTTATGGTATTACTGGCGATGGTTGCAAAGATAATATTCTTTTACGAATAATAAGTATCTGCTAAAAATAAATAATCATATTGATTTATAAAAATAGCTGATATGATAAAGTGCTACAGGACTTCTTTTTGGCTGATTTAATATTCTTCATCAGTCACGTAGCTCGCTAAGCTCCTTTTTCAAAATATCAAATCAGCACAAAAATAATCTCCTGCAATATAATCATTTATTTTCATCAGCTACTTACTAATTTATAGGTAAATAAGAGAGCCGAACTTTTTCAGCCCGGCTCTCGAAAATATTTTGCTGTTATATTCTATCAGATATTGAGGTCTTTCATTACTGCCTCAACCTTCTTTTCGGCGCGAGCAACGCATGCATCGTAGTCTTCCTTGGATGCAAGAGTGTCTTTAACCTCGATGTAGAACTTAATCTTGGGCTCGGTGCCTGAGGGTCGAACTGATACCTTGGTTCCGTCTTCAGTGAAGTACTGGAGAAGGTTGGATGTGGTGGGCATATCCATGAGTTCGCTCTTGCCTGCTTTCACGTCGGTGCACTGCAGTGATGCGTAATCCTTAATAGTGATTACNGGNGAGCCGCCNAGTGACTTGGGTGGATTGGCGCGGAAGTCCTTCATCATCTGCTGGATTTCNTCAGCTCCGCTCTTACCGGTGCGTACTACCGAGATACCTTTCTCGTGAGAGAAACCATACTTCATGTAGATGTCCTGAAGCATTGCCATGAAGTCAAGACCTTTCTCGCGAGCCCANGCCGCAGCTTCAGCCATGAGTGAGATTGCTGAAACGGCATCCTTATCTCGGGCAAATGTCTCGGCGAGGAAGCCGTAGCTCTCTTCACCNCCTCCAAGATAACGAGCTGTCTGCTCATGGTCACGGATAACGGCGGCNATCCACTTGAAACCGGTGTAGCAGTCAAACATCTTNATGTTGTTGGCTTCAGCGATTGACTTGATGGTCTCAGTGGTTACGATGGTCTTAACGATGTATTCGTTGCCGGTGAGCTTTCCGAGCTCAGCGTTACGGGTCATCAGGTAGTTAAGAAGAATCATAACAATCTGGTTACCGTTGATGAGAACATACTCGCCATTGGCGTCACGCATAACGCAGCCTATGCGGTCAGCGTCAGGGTCAGATGCCATTACGAGGTCAGCGCCCACTTCCTTAGCCTTGGCGATTGCCATTGCCATTGCGGGAGCATTCTCGGGGTTGGGTGAATCAACAGTGGGGAAGTCACCGCTGGTAATGTCCTGCTCGGGAACGTTGATGATATTGGTGAAGCCGTAGTTCTTGAGTGACTGGGGAATGAGGTGTACACCGGTGCCATGGATGGGGGTGTAGACAATCTTCATGTCGTGGTGCTTGGCGATTGCCTCGGGGCTCAGTGAGAGACCCTTGATGTCAGCGAGGTAAGCCTCGTCGATTTCCTTACCGATGATGTGGATGCGTGACTTGTCACCATTGAATTTGATTTCGTTCACGCCGCTGATTTTGTTGACGTGGTCGATGATGTTGGTGTCATGGGGAGCGATAATCTGTGCGCCGTCTTCCCAGTAAGCCTTGTAGCCGTTGTATTCCTTGGGGTTGTGAGATGCTGTGATGTTCACGCCGCTCTGGCAACCGAGGTGACGGATAGCGTAAGAGAGCTCAGGGGTGGGGCGGAAGCTGTCAAAGAGGTAAACGGTGATACCGTTGGCTGAGAAAACGTCTGCCACGATTTCGGCAAATTTGCGTGAGTTGTTACGCACGTCGTGACCCACTGCTACCTTGATCTCGGGGAGATCAGCGAAGTTTTCCTTGAGGTAATTGGCGAGACCCTGGGTAGCTGCACCCACGGTATAGATGTTCATGCGGTTGCTGCCTGCACCCATGATGCCGCGGAGGCCGCCTGTGCCGAATTCGAGGTCTCGGTAGAATGACTCGATAAGCTCAGTCTTGTCATCAGCATCGAGCATGCGCTGAACCTCGGCGCGGGTTTCAGCGTCATAACCGTCGCCCAGCCATGTGCGGGCTTTAACGGTAACTTGTTCTAAAAGTTCTTTGTTATCCATATATGTTTAAGTTTTATGTATTAATCGTTTAGTCGTTGAGCCGGAGGGGGTGAATACCTGCGAGCTCTCAGTAGCAAAGGTAGGATTTTTTTGTAGACTTCGAGCTCAATGGACTTCAAAAAATGTTAATTTTAATATTGATTGTTAATTGATAAAATCTCATCGGGCTTGATGTCAATAAGACGGTTTTTGTAGAGATGTCCCAGCGCTTTCTTATAGTCCTTTTTACTACAATGAAAAGTATCGTGAATTAGTTCGCTGTCTGAGCGGTCAGTTATAGATATTTTTCCACCGTTGGCAGCAATATATTCCATAATGGTGTCAGCTAACGGGGTGATTCGGCGGCTTGAAGCATCGCTGAGGGTCAAGTCAATCTTGCCGTCATCGCGAACCCTCTTGACGTAGGCTGTAAGGGCTTCGCCTATGACAATCTCACGGAAAACCTCGTTCTCATAGAGCATACCCATGAAAAGATTATCGACAACAATCCGGTAACCAATTTCAGTGCGTCCCATGACGAGAGCCTTAACTGCGGCCCCACGGCGGTAGTCGGGTAGAGTGTTACCGAGGAATTTCTCAATCTTAGCTGAGGCTACTACGCGGCCGGTAGTGTGGTCAAGATAAACGTAAACCGGATATATTCCACCTCGAAGCATCTTGGATTTCTGCTCCCTGAACGGCACGAGCAGCTGCTTGCCCTCGAGCCCCCAGTCAAGGAAAGCTCCGACATTGTTAGTCTCGGCAACCTGCAGGAACGCAACCTCGCCTACGGTAGCAAACGGTCGCAGGGTAGTGGCGATGGGCCGGTCCTCTGAATCACGGTAAACGAAAACTTCCATCGTGTCACCGATTTCAGGGAGAGTGTCACCTAAATATCTTGAGGGAAGGAGAACTTCGTTTTTCTCGTCATCAGCAAGAAATAAACCGAAGTCAACGTAGCGAGCAACTTTGAGCGTATTATATAGACCAATCTTTATCATTATCAGAGTAATTTCAATTTATGGTTAAGGAGGATTCATGTCACAGTGACGTAAATTCTCTGTAAATATACTAACAATAAACTTAATCTTTTGTATTTTTGCAAAGATAGTTTTTAAGAAAATAACGCATGGACGTCATTAAGAAATATTTCCCTCACCTGAACGTGCTTCAGGAAAAACAGTTTGAAGCGCTGGGACTACTGTACCCTGACTGGAACGACAAAATTAACGTAATATCCCGCAAGGATATCGACAATCTCTATGTCAACCATATCCTGCATTCCCTCGCTATAGCGAAATTCCTTGATCCGGTTCCCGGAACAACGTTCATGGATCTTGGCACCGGTGGAGGATTCCCCGGAATTCCTTTGGCAATACTGTGGCCGGAATGCCGGTTTCATCTCGTTGACCGCATAGGAAAGAAGCTCAAGGTTGCGCAGTCGATTGCCGAGACTATAGGGCTTGAGAACGTAACCTTCCAGCACGGTGACGTGAGCGAGTGTAAGGAAAAGTTTGATTTCGTGATAAGCCGAGCTGTAATGCGTCTTGATGATTTATTCAAGATTGCCCGTCGCAACATCTCGGCTGATAGCCGCAACGGTTACCCTAATGGTCTTATCTGCCTCAAGGGAGGGGATATGTCTCAGGAATCGCAGGGGCTTAAGAACGAGTTCTTCGAGTATGATCTTACTGTGTATTTTGGCGAACCGTTCTTCGAAACCAAGAAACTCGTATACGTACCTCTTTGAACCATTAGCCACCGCTGATGGTTTATTAGTGAAGAATTTTAATGATTTAAGATTATGGCACTCGAAATAAAAGGTTTTCAATTTAATATGTTCGGTGAGACGACCTATCTTGTGTGGGATGATACCACCCGCGAAGCAATGATAGTCGACGCCGGCATGTGTAATACCGAGGAACGTGAAGAACTGGACGCATTTATTGACGGTCTTGGACTCAAGATTAAATATCTTGTAAATACTCACTTGCACATCGATCACGTTTTTGGTGTACCCTATATCAAGGAACGATACAAAGTGGGGCTCAGCGCTTCAATGGAAGATGAATTTCTTGCTGAGCGCATTGAGCAGCAGTCTTATATGTTTGGCTTGCCACAGAAAGCTGAGAACGTAGAAATAGATAACGACCTCAGGCCTGGCGACATACTCACTCTCGGCAACTATTTGATTAAGGTTATAGGAATGCCCGGGCACTCACCGGGTGGTATTGCTTTGTATGCTCCCGAAGGCAATTTCGTTTTAACAGGTGATTCTCTCTTCCAAGGTAGTGTAGGGCGAACAGATTTACCGCGAGGGGATCATGACGAACTTATCCAATCAGTAAAGAACGGACTACTCGTCCTTCCCGACGATACTGTAGTTTTTCCCGGTCACGGGCCGTCGACCACCATAGGTAAAGAGAAAATGTCCAATCCTTTCTTGTAAACCTTGCAAAAGCTGCGTTAGACGAAAATTCTAAACATCCCCTAATTCATTATTACAAAACACCGGTTAACAGGCGTATAAAGTATATTGCTGTGGCTTTTATTGCGTTAGCAATTATTCTTATACTTTGATTGATTCTTTAGCGTAACGAAATACCTGTGACGCTTCTTATAATGCGAGGTTCTGTAGGATTATTTGCACTTATATTTGTAATATTGATTGCAGTATTGGAATATCGCGTTTGGAGTGCTTATATACGGGAGGAGAATACTTAAGTATTTATCTATAGAATGCTTGAAGGGTGTGTCCCGATAGTGGGGCACACCCTTCAAACGTGAGTTTCATAGTTGAAAGATAAAGGGTTAAGTTTACTTTTGTGTGTTTTTCTAAGCAAGTATATCTAATATCTTGAATGAGTTAGTTCAGAATTTTGAATTTTCTACTCTCTTATCTCGAGGTTAGGGATGTGTGTTCTTCTGAAATCTAACTTGAATTTTCTTTGGGTTACGAGGTAAGGTGGATTAATTGTTGTAGTCAGCGAGCATGCCCTGGAGTTTCTGGCGTGCGAAGAAGATACGGCTCTTAATGGTGCCGAGGGGGAGGTTC
>JAAVGQ010000078.1 GCA_014800105.1 Bacteroidales bacterium
TTAGACGCATCGTTTATACCTGACCGTGAGATGTTCCATGCCCTGCAGAAAGCTCAGCCCCCTGTTGACTTTCTCAAGGCACTCGAAACAACCATTGACGACATTACCACTCCGAAAACCGTTAAGAAACCCACTGTACGAAAACTGATTATTCGTATCGGAGCCGTGGCTGCAAGTCTCGCGCTGATTCTCACCATTGCTATTCCACGCAATGGGGCGACAACCGAGGCCTATAGTGAAATTGAAGAACTCAACGGCATGACGCCCCAGGAAATCGGAGCCAACACAATGATGGCTCTCAGCATGATTTCACGAACTATCAATAGCGGCTCACGCACCGCGGCTCAGGTATCATCTCTATTATGTGCAACCGCTACTGAAAATAATTCTCAGCAATGAAAAAATATATAGTTTTTCTCCTTCTTCTCATCGTCTCTCCCCTCGCTGTGTCAGTTCATGCCAAGAGCCTCTCGGAACAGTGTGAGGACATAACAGGCGTGAACACCATCGATATTGACCAGTCAATGCTCAAGCTCGCTGTATTCCCGTCTAACGATAGTCCCATACAGCTTACACCCATCGCTGATCTTCTTGACAAAGTCCAGATTATTTCGACAAAAGCTTCTACACCGGCACGCGACCGTGTGATGGCGCTGACTGACAAGTATCTTGAATCAGCCCCCAAGTTCAAGCGTGCAATGCGCACGAAGGATGACACGACCCTGCTTGTACTCTACTCCCGAGCCCTTGAAAAAGACATGAATGAATTCCTCCTTATTGTCGAGGACAAGACCGATCTCACTATCGTTCTCCTCGCCGGGAATATAACCATGGAGGAGATAGGTTCACTCACATCTTTTTAGGCCCACTTAACTCAGCAGTTCGATAAAACGCTGCGCTATCACTTCGTCACTAAACCGTGAATTTATGGCTTCATGCTGTAATCGACGGTCAAAGGGTACTTTCAGGGCTACAATGAGAGCTGACGCTATCTCATCACTGTCGTTGCCCGTAATATAACCCGTAAAACCATGCTCAACTATATCACGCTGTCCACCATTACCGGTTGTTACCGGCGTGCAACCGGCCGACATTCCCTCTATAATTGTACCCGGTAATGTCTCAAACAACGAAGTAGAGAGTACCACGGTTGACCTCGCATATAACTCAGTTATCATAGAGCGATTGCAAACGGGACCAAGGTACACATACGGCATTTTCAGGTCGTCAAGATGCGTCTTATCCCTGAGGTCTCCAAAGAAAACTGCCTGACACCCTTCGGCAAGCCTGCAGTCCATTTCAACGAGCCGGTTCAGCGAGCTGACGGCGAGCGGAAAATTCTTAATAGGATCATCCAGGCGGGCTGCTCCCATTATGATAAGTTTCTTTGAGAAATCAATCTCGTCAGGTAACTCAATTCCCTTAGGTGAAATATAGAAATCCTCAGCCGGGAATGCATTGGCAATAAGGTGGAGGTCACGTCCCTGAAGCAATCGGCTGTCATTTGCCCTATCCCTAAGCCAGCTGCTCACAGCAACAAATTTTAAACCCGGGATGGAATTATAAAGCGCTTCTTTCCGCGATATTCCCTTATACGAGAGATCCTTTTCCTTTTTTTCGTCATAGAAATATCGGCAGTTACCGCAATGCTCCTTGTAGCCATTACAATCCTGAGCATGATGACAGGCACCCGTCATGCACCACATGTCGTGCATTACCCATGCTAACGGTTTCCCGGTGGCTGCAAGCCGTCTTATGTCGGCCAACGAAAGTAATCCTTGATTTATCCAGGAAAGGATAACGGCATCAGCTTCCTTAACAAGCGGGTGACGCGAGATATCAAAACCGGTATTAGCAACCGAGACCTTGAAAAGATCGGCCCGGTTAAATCCGTTATGCGTGAATATATATCCCCGCTCTGCAACGAACTTAATCTTCCGGCTCAGCCGTGATCCAATGACATGAACATCCGGGTCGTCGCTGAATTTATTCATTACCAGCATTGAAGCCTTAACTCCGAGCTTCTTTAGCGCGTTCATGAGCCTGTAAGTAACCACTGCGGCACCCCCCAGGAGGTCGCTTGTACACACGAGAACTATTGAGCGGATATCATTCATGGGACATTGCATTACTCTTACAAAATTAAACAAAAACCGTGAAAAGTATGTAATCCCTGTTAATTTCTTTTACTATAAGTATATCATTGGAGGCAAAAGCTCAGATTTGATTTAATAATTAAATTATTTTTCTTACCTTTGCACCTGTTTTTAACCAATCACTGAAAATAGATTAAAGAAAATGAAGGCAAAGTTTGCATCCAAGATAGGTATTATTGCAGCCACGGTGGGATCAGCCGTGGGACTGGGAAATGTGTGGCGATTCCCCGCCGAGGTTCAAAGTAACGGTGGTGCAGCATTCCTGCTCATCTACGTAGCCTGCGTATTGATTCTTGGTATCCCAGTTATGCTGTCAGAGTTTGCCTTGGGACGTGCGGCGGGTACTGACGCAGTGGGCACTTTCAAAAAGATTACCCCGGGGCGTCCCTGGTGGATTACCGGACTAATGGGTATTATCGCATCCTATATGATTCTTTGTTTCTACTGCGTGGTAGCAGGCTGGACATTTGAATACATGATTCAATCGATAACCGGAAATCTTTACGCTCCGATAGACGGACTCTCTAAAGCTCAGAGTTTCACCGAACACATGAATCAATANATTGGTGGCACTTGGGGNCCTCTCACCAACACCTTCATAGTCATCGCACTCAATCTTATAATCCTNATGCTTGGCGTGCAGAAAGGTATCGAGCGCATTTCCAATATTCTGATGCCGTTGCTGTTCATCCTGCTCATAATATTCTGCTGCGTGTCACTCTCTCTGTCCAATGCCATGGGCGGCCTTGAATTCTTCTTCAAGCCTGATTTCAGCAAAATTACCCCGTCAGTCGTAATCAATGCGCTCGGGCAGGCTTTCTTCTCACTGAGCCTTGGCATGGGTATTCTTATTACCTATTCTGCTTATTATCCCGAGAATACCAATCTCCCGAAGACGGCCGTGACAGTCTCAGCCCTTGACTTGCTGGTAGCCGTAATGATGGGGCTCATAATTTTCCCGGCAGTTCTTTCTTTTGGGCTCGAGAACGAAAGCCTTCAGGGACAGACGCTCGTATTCGTCACCCTTCCCGAAGTATTCGCACAGATGAAGTTCACAGGACTATGGTCTACCCTTTTCTTCCTCACCCTGAGCGTAGCCGCCATTACATCGACAATCTCAATTGCCGAGGTGAGCGTATCTTTCTGCCAGGATCGTTTCAAGATGTCACGTGCCAAGGCCTGCCTCACTATCATCCTNCCCACNTTCNTTTTCAGCACTCTCTGCTCGATGAGTCTGGGTCATTGGCAATTCCTTAATATTGGTGGCAAGAGCCTGTTTGAACTCCTTGACATGATCGCCACCAACATTCTCCTGCCCGTGGGGTCGCTCCTCCTCTGTATCTATGCGGGATGGATTGTTCCACGCAAGTTCATGATTAATCAGCTCACTAACAACGGTACGATTAAGAGCACGTTCGCCAAGATTGTTCTCGCCTGTGTTCGCTACGTCGCTCCCCCTGCAATCTTGATCATTCTCATCAGCACGTTCTTATGAAGCAACCNCCACGCTCTGTAGTCAACGGGACCGCCCTATTGCTTNTCGCCATAGGGCTCTATCTTTTTACGGTCATTTTGATTAAAGGATGCAGTAGCTCTGACAGTAACGAGACNATGATTCCGCAGTCCAGGCANACTGCCGCTGTTGACAGCGTGCTAATACTTGATTGCGAAAAATCTGATTCCTTAAAACAGAAAAAAGAAACCGGAACAAAAGGAAAANGCACNTCAAAGGTCAACTCTAAAAAGCAAAACAGGAAGCCTGAGCCTGANAACTTCTACAGTCCGCTCGACAACCGCCACAATTAATTAAGGAATCCCTTNACCCTATTCTTTCATATTTGCGAGAAATAGAGTATCTTCGCGTAAAATTAGACCGCCGTGAACACATTCGTCCCCTTCTCGCTTAACCTTCAGGGAGAACTTATTACTTTTAGTCGCCCGTGTGCAATGGGTATACTAAACGTTACCCCCGATTCATTTTACAGTAATTCCCGCACTTTCACCGGGGACGCTATCTCCCGCCGTGCCGAGGAGCTGGTCATTGCCGGGGCCGACATGATTGACATTGGCGGCTACTCTTCCCGTCCCGGAGCTGACGATGTCGACGAGACCGAGGAATTGCGCCGAGTAGAAGCGGGAATCGAAGCAGTGAGGAAGATAGCACCCTCAATACCTATCTCTATTGATACGTTCCGCGCAAGCGTTGCCGAACGCTCAGTAACTGAACTGGGCGCCAACATCATCAACGACATTTCAGGCGGCCTCCTGGACCCCGAAATGCTCGCAGTTGCTGTTAGAACCCGAGCTCCATACATCATGATGCACATGAGAGGGACGCCGGCTACCATGCAACAGAATACTGAATATAACGATGTCACGGCTGAAGTCCTGCAATGGTTCGCCGAGCAGATTGCAAAGTTCTCTCTCGCCGGCGTTAACGACATTATCGTTGACCCGGGAATTGGTTTTAGCAAGACTATCGAGGGTAATTTTGAACTTCTCAAGCATCTTGATATGTTTAAGATCCTCGAGCGCCCNNTTCTCGTGGGTGTTTCCCGCAAATCAATGATTTATAAAACCCTNGATACTGATCCCGAGCACTCTCTTAACGGTACTACGNTACTGAACACGCTTGCTCTTGAACGCGGAGCCTCAATCCTGCGGGTTCACGATGTCAAGGAAGCCAGGGAAGCAATACAACTATGGGAAATGGTAAATAATGCCTGATTCCCGTCTTATTCATTNAATAGATATTAGACCCATTCTTATAAAAGCTAATCACACACCTTATGGCAAGCTTCGGAATAAAAGATATTTTTGATATAGTCATAGTAGCGCTGATGCTCTACTACCTGTACCGCATCATGAAGGAGTCTGGTACCATCAATATTTTCTATGGTGTCATGGCATTCATTGCCGTGTGGGTTATAGCAAGCGAGATTCTCGAAATGAGGCTTATAGGAACAATTCTCGACAAGTTCATGAACATAGGTCTCCTCATCCTCGTAATCCTCTTCCAGGAACAGATCAAGCGCTTCCTCGTCGTGCTTGGCTCCCAACGACGATGGAAATTCCTCACTTCACTGTTCCACCACAAGCACTACAAACCTCACGAAGAGGAGCGCTCAAAGCACATCATGCCCATTGTCTACGCCTGTCGTAATATGTCTAAAACGAAGACCGGCGCTCTCATTGTCATTCAGGAACACATTCCCCTTGATGACTATGAGAACACCGGTGATCTCATCGATGCAGAGATTAACTCCCGACTCATCGAAAATATCTTCTTTAAAAATTCACCACTTCATGACGGCGCAATGATTATCGATGACGGCCGCATCAAGGCTGCCGGCTGTATTCTTCCCGTGAGCCACGACACTGATGTTCCACGCGACCTCGGGTTACGCCATCGCTCGGCACTCGGAATCTCACAGGCTACTGACGCTCTCGCTATCGTAGTTTCAGAGGAAACCGGCCACATTTCGCTCGCCCACAAGGGTCGTCTCGAGACCAACATCTCCTCAACCCAGCTTGAGCAGCGCCTCAACGAATTGGTAGTAAATACATAAGCCGGCTCAAATAAACTATTTGAAACCGGCTATAAGAGTATTTTTACTGGAGATTATTGCGCACTTTATCCAGGAAGATTTTCATTGCGGCTGAATCCCTGCGCTCCACTATTTCCTGCAACTCGGCAAGGCGCTCCCTAATAAGCGTAAGCTGTCCCGGAGTATTGGGATTGAACAGAATCTCGCTAAGCAGGTAATCATCCTCGCTCATCAATCCATGGGCAATTGCAAGGTGACGCTTGAAAGTGGTGCCGGGAGCATCCTGGTGCTTCATTATCGCACCGAAAACCAGCGTTGACGCAAAAGGAATTGAAAGCGAATAAGCTATAGTCTCGTCATGCTCAGTGAAGGTGTACTCCTCGATGTGAAGATGCAGCGAATCGTAAAGNTCNCGGAAGAATTTNNTGCCTGCTNCGTCACCCTCCNTNATGATGATAGCNTTNTCATTTGAGAGNTTGCTGAGCGATGCAAACGTGGGGCCGAACATGGGGTGAGTTGACACGAAAGGATGGCCGCATGTAGCGTAAAATTCGGGCAGGCCGGTTTTCACTGAGGCAATATCACTGAGGATTGTTTCCNGGGGAAGATAATTGATTACATTGTGGAAAGCGTCAAGCGTATACTTTACTGTCGCCGCATTGATAACCATGTCAGGCGCAAAANCTCTGATTTCTTCAAGATCAGTGAAACGGAGCGCATTGTATGTGAAACGGAGCTTGCGGGCATCAGGATCATAGACTGCGACCTCGTGGTCAAAAGAGAGGATGTCACAGAAAAATGTACCCATTTTTCCNGCTCCAAGGATTAGNATTTTCATCGTGTTATACTGTTATAAACGATGTAAGCTGAGGGAAATCCTCAGCTCACATCTTAAATCTTACGGGCGGTTAATAATCTCAATCTGTCGTCTCACTGATTCCTCGTGAATAGCAGCGAGAACCTTACGCATNAAGTCTTCTGACATTCCCATCTCGGCAGCGTTCTTAACGCGAGCGCTCATGAGGTCATCATAGCGGCCGGGCTGTAGAACAGGCATGCGGTGCTCCTTCTTGTACTGGCCAATCTCGCACGCTACACGCATACGCTTGCCAAGCACTTCCAGAAGCTCGTTGTCAAGAGTATCAATCTGCTTGCGCAGGAGGTCGAGACTCTCGGTTGAAGAAGTCTGGTCACGAAGTACGAGCGTGTGGAGAATGAAGTCAAGAACCTCAGGAGTAACCTGCTGGCCCTTGTCACTCCAGGCTGAGTCAGGGTCACAGTGGCTCTCGATAATTAGACCGTCAAATCCCATGTCAAGTGCCTGCTGTGAGATTGAAGCAATGAGCTCGCGTTTACCACCAATGTGGCTGGGATCATTGATTACGGGCAGTCCGGGGATGCGGCGGCGCAATTCGATAGGAATGTGCCACTGGGGAAGGTTGCGGTAGAGATGTTTGCCGTAAGCACTGAATCCGCGGTGAATAGCTCCAAGGCGACGGATGCCGGCATTGTAGATACGCTCAAGAGCACCAATCCATAATTCGAGATCAGGGTTCACGGGATTCTTTACAAGCACGGGAATGTCACGGCCTGCTTCAGCGAGCGCATCAGCGATTTCCTGCATTGCAAAGGGATTTGCTGAGGTGCGGGCACCAATCCAGATGAGGTCGATATCATGAGCAAGAGCCGCTTCAACGTGAGCGCGGGTAGCTACCTCGGTTGAGGTATACATTCCGGTTTTCTCCTTGGCCTTCTGGAGCCATTCGAGAGCCTCAATGCCCACGCCTTCAAAGCCTCCGGGTTTTGTGCGAGGTTTCCACACACCGGCACGGAGCACTTTTATACCGTTGGCAGCAAGGTCAGTGGCTGTACACATGAGCTGGTCAAGCGTCTCAGCGCTACAGGGACCGGCAATTATCAAGGGACGACGTGAGAGTTCAGGGTCGTCGAAAAGTGGTTTCAGATCTTTCATTATAGTGATTTTTTAAAATTTTCAATACGTTCGAGTGCCTTCTCCATTGTTTCGCGGGTAGCGCAGAGAGAAAGGCGTATGTAACGGTCACCTTGTGAACCGAAAATGATACCTGGAGTGAGGAATACCTTGGCTCCGTACAAGAGGTCGTCAGCAAGCTTCTCGCCTGATTCGACATCATCAGGAATGCGCCCCCACANGAACAATCCCTGCTGGCCGGGCGACACCTCGCAACCGAGAGCCTCCATAATCTTCAACGCAACCTCGCGACGGTCAGCATAGGCTGCATTCAATTCCTTGTACCAGTCAGCACCGAGTCCCAGGGCCTTCACTGCCGCCAGCATCATGGGCTTGAACTGCCCTGAGTCAACATTACTTTTAACCTTCACAATCCAGTTGATGAACGTGGGATTTGAAGCAACCATAGCAAGACGCCAGCCTGCCATATTGTGACTCTTTGATAGCGAGTTCATTTCGATTGCAATATCCTTGGCACCTGGAATCTGGAGCAGGCTTGTGGGTTTCTCGCTGAGGATAAAACTGTAAGGGTTATCGTGAGCGATGACAATACCGTGACGCTTACCGAAGTCGNCAAGGCGCTCCATTGTTTCCCGTGAAGCGGGAGTGCCGGTGGGCATGTGGGGATAGTTTACCCACATAAGTTTTACTCTCTCAAGTGGAAGCGATTCGAGCTCCTCCCAGTCAGGTTGCCATCCATTTTCGGCCTTCAGAGTGTAAGGAATAATTTCGGCACCCACAAGGCGTGCAGCTGAAGTATAGGTGGGATATCCTGGATTAGGCACAAGGACAGCATCCCCGGGATTTAAAAAAGTGAGGTCAATGTGAAGGATTCCCTCCTTTGAACCAATGAGAGGCTGAATCTCGTTGGCTGGATTCAAGTCTACGCCATACCATTCTTTATACCACCCGGCATAAGCTTCGCGAAGCTGCGGCAAGCCGATGGTGAGCTGATAAGAATGATTGGAGGGGACAGCCGCTGTTTCCTGGAGCTCCCTGATAACCTCAGCGGCGGGGGCACGGTCAGGTCCACCTATAGCGAGTGAAAGCACGTTCTCGCCACGGGCGTTCATCTCAGCTACTTCACGCAGCTTACGTGAAAAATAANATTCTATGANTTCGCTCACACGGTGAGCCGGTTCTATCTGTTTCATAACTGTTGGATTGACTGCATGTTTTTTAATGGTTAATCAGTCACGGGGATTCTCACATTCCACATATTCTCCCAGAATCTTGAAATCATTCATGAGAGGACGCACTGCATCAATTGCCTGCTTGTATCTCACATAGCTGTCAAAGGTGAGGTCAACATAGAATCGGTATTCCCATTCACGTCCCACGATGGGTAGTGACTGAATCTTGGAGAGATTGATATCATAGAACGAGAAGATTGTCAAAATCTTGGCTAACGCTCCTTTATCATGAGGCAAAGTGAACTCGATTGATGACTTGTTGATAAGCTCAGCCCGCGGGGTCATCTCGCTCGCAACAAGCGGGTCAGCTACAATGAGGAAACGGGTGAAGTTGCGCTTGTTGGTTTCGATTCCCTCAGCAAGGATATCGAGACCGTAGAGTTCTGCACCATATTTACCGCAAACAGCGGCATAGCCTTTGAGTCCATCGCGGGCAATGTCACGCGCACTACCGGCGGTGTCGTTTTTCTCAACGATGTTGAAATGGCGGTGACGGTGAAGGAACTGTTCGCACTGCATGAGAGCCATGGGATGAGAGTTGACTTCCTTGATATTCTCTATTGTCTCGCCGGGAAGAGCACACAATACGTGGCTTATACGCATCTTGGTCTCCCCCACAACCCTGAGGTTGCTGCGACGCAGTAGCTCGTGATTGGTGAGCAGACTNCCGGCGATTGTATTCTCGATTGCTACAATGCCTATCATCGATGCATCAGCATCAAGCTTGTCAAAGAGATCATGAAACGTATCACACTCGACAATTTCAATCTCCTCGCCGTTGAAATACTGCCTTGCCGCAGCATCGTGGAAACATCCGGCAATACCTTGTATAGCTACTTTTTTCATTGCTTATCTATATAAAAAAATCCCGCTCAACAGCGGGATTAATATCATTTTCAACTTTGTTTCTNTAAGTTTCATCAACGTGCCATCCCGCTTTTATCGATTCTCGCAATAAAAGTAATAAAAGTGACGGTTGATAAAAAATCGATTCATTGTTGCTTATATCTTTCTTTTCNTTGACAAAGATAATACTTTAGTTTTATAGATGCAAGCTGAAACTCATATAAAAATACAATCTATTTTTATAATCTCTAAATTAATTAAGATTCAAAACCCGACTATAGAAACTGTACATCTNGGTATCGTATTGTCACTCAGTGGGTATCAGAACATATAGGCCACGCGCACGGTCCATGTGCGGTTACGTGCTGAAAGATCTTCAAGCTTAACAGTTTTCAAGGAATAGGTCATACCCCAAGTGTAGCTTGCCTGAACCTGCCACTTCTGCATGATTTCAAAACCCAGACCACACTGAACACCGAGATCACCGCCCGCATANTTCATAATCGGCTGCTTATCATTACCCTTCAAGCTGTTATGAGCAACGAGGAATGAGAATGTGGGACCACCGAAAACNTAGGGGGCTATGTAATCCTCAAGTCCTGCCATGCGGGTCCACTTGAAGCGGAGGTTTACGGGNATTTCCAGNTAGTGGAGGTAAGAACGCTCGCGACCGAGGCCATCAGCTTTCCANACCTCGCGCTCACCCAGGTTCATCGTAGCACCACGCTGAGTATATAACGCAGCGATATCAAGACCGAAACCTATACCGGGGAACATCATTTCACCCTGAATACCGGCAGTATAGCCAAGGCTCTGGTCAATCGTAAACAAATCCTGCTTGAANTTCAGGGTTGTNAGATCAAGACCAACAGTGGGNCCATAACGAAACTGGGCACTTGCAGGCACGGCTGATGCCATTCCCACAAACACCAATATTATAAATAGTAATCTTTTCATATTCATATTATATATAGGTTAAGCCTTGATGATCTTGATTGCCTCCTCGACGTCAACAAGCTGCTGGTCACCGGTAGTCATATTCTTGAGAGTCATCTTGCCCTCGGCAAGCTCGCTCTCACCAATGATAGCTACGAAAGGAACAGAGCGGTCGTTGGCCCATGACATCTGCTTCTTCATCTTGGTGCTGTCAGGATAAATTTCAGCTGCGATACCAGCGTTACGGAATTCCTTGAGAGCCTTCATAGCNACCGCAGCCTCAGCCTCGCCCAGNTTAGCCATCATTACGGTTGTTGCCTTTGATGTTTCGNCGGGGAAACCATCGAGAGCTGTGAGCACGTCATAGATGCGGTCAGCACCGAATGAGATACCTACACCTGACACACCGGGCATTCCGAACACTCCTGTGAGATTATCGTATCGACCACCGCCGGTAATCGAACCAATGGTAACATCGAGAGCCTTAACCTCAATGATTGTACCGGTGTANTAGTTAAGACCGCGTGCAAGTGAAACGTCGAGGTCAAGCTCAGCACTCAACCCGAGGGCGCGGGTGCCGTTAATCACCACGCGAAGTTCCTCGATACCTTTCATGCCGGTTTCAGAATCAACAAGAAGAGCAGCTAATGCCTCGATGCGCTCATCAAGGNTACCTGAAATTGCGAGAATTGGNTGCAATCGAGTGATTGCCTCCTCGCTGAGGCCACGCTCNGCAAGCTCAGCGTTCACGTTCTCGATACCTATCTTGTCGAGTTTATCAATCGCNACAGTTATNTCAACAATCTTGTCAGGAGCGCCGAGAATTTCAGCGATGCCGGCAAGCACCTTGCGGTTGTTGATTTTGATAGCAATATTTATCTTCAGNCGATTGAAAACCTCGTCAATCATCTGGAGGAGCTCGATTTCGTTAATGAGAGAGTCTGAGCCCACAACGTCAGCATCACACTGATAGAACTCGCGGTAACGTCCCTTCTGAGGGCGGTCAGCACGCCACACGGGCTGAATCTGATAGCGCTTGAANGGGAACTGCAGTTCGCCACGGTGCTGAACAACGTAGCGGGCAAAGGGAACAGTAAGGTCATAACGCAATCCTTTTTCCGAGAGCTGAGAAGTCAACTTCACGCTGTCACGCGCCTCGAGGAGAGTAGCGTCAGCCTTTGACATGTAGTCACCTGAATTTAGAATCTTGAAAAGGAGNTTATCACCTTCCTCGCCATATTTTCCCATCAATGTGGAAAGATTCTCCATGGCGGGAGTCTCGATGGGCATGAATCCAAAGAGATTGAAAACTTCACGGATAGTATTGAAAATATAGTTNCGACGNGCGGTTTCTATGGGTGAGAAATCGCGTGTACCCTTGGGTATAGACGGTTTTTGTGCCATGAATGGTTGTATTTTCTAATTCATTGAGAGTAATAATTACGATTGAAACAAATAGCTTAATCGTAATTAAATCCACATTTTAAGCTACAAATTTAAGCTTTTAATTCCAAACGACCGCCATATTAGCAAAATTTAATTATCCGAAACATGGAAAAGCGGCCTATTGTAAATATCCNCGTAAGTTTCTTGCAATAAATATAAGTTTCTTGTAATAAATAATGGAGTACTACCACCGGTGGCAATACTCCATCATTATATCTTAAAAGGAGAATCAGTTAGCGCCTAACCTGCTTAGCTACCGAACCGTCAGAGTAGCGCACGATTACTACGCCGCGATAGTTCTCGTGAACCTTATTACCGGTGATTGTGTAACTTTCNACAACGGTTTTCTCTCCCGCTANAACCTCAATTGCATTTGCAACTTCGCCGAAGTTTTTCCATACATCAGCAGCCTTGTAAGCTTCAATATTTGCATCGGGCACGAAGAGTTTTGCATCAGTGAAAATTGATGCAGGGAAAGCACCGGCAGCAAGAGTGGGAGGAGTTACAGCTTTAACAGTTACACTCTTGATAGCTGTACACTGGTTAAATGCCATGTCATTGATGTCAGTAACACCGGTTCCGAAAGTAACTGATTCAAGAGCAGTACATTTGTTAAAGGTTGAACCCTGGATTTCGGCTACCCCGTCTGGAATTACGATTGACGTGAGAAGATCACAGTTTCCAAAAGCCTGGCCTAACTCTGTAAGGCCTGCAGGAAGAGCGATTGTCTTGAAACCGGTATTATCAAATGTACCGTCACCTATTTTTGTAACCGAAGCTGGAATATCAATATTCTCAAGTGCGACACAACCGTTGAAAATATTTCCGCCAAGCTCTGTAATACCGGAAGGTAATTGAACTGAAGCGAGTTTAGAGCAATTCTGGAAACAATTTAGACCTATTGAGGTTAAATTTTCAGGGAGTGAGATTTCAGTGAGTTCCTTACAACCTTTGAAAGCATTGTTTCCAAGAGTTTCCAAAGTTGAGGGAAGAGCTATTGTCTCAAGAGCCTCACATTTATTAAACATATTTGTACCCAATTCCGTAACACCTTCAGGAATATTCACTGACTTAAGTTCAGTGCATGAGTTAAAGGCCTTTTCCCCGATAATTGTAACAGTACCGGGCAGCACAACCGAAGTAATAGTCGTTCCCTTCA
>JAAVGQ010000079.1 GCA_014800105.1 Bacteroidales bacterium
TCTCACTCTCTCCCAAGGACCCCATCGCACTGAATGCACTTGACGGCTGCAAACTGGCACTGGAATCCAAGAAGCACCCTACACGCTACGTTGTAAAACAGAACAAGGTTTTCAATTCACGCCGTGCTGATTTCGCTCCCATGTTCTTCGATTCATCGCTTGACCAGTTGTATTTTACCACCACTAATGAAAAGGTCACCGGCATCCATCGCAGTGAAATAACGGGCCAGAAAAAAAGCGATATATGGTTTTCCCGCAAAAATGAAAAAGGTGAGTGGATGAAGCCTGAACCCGTGGAAGGCGAGCTCAACAGTGAAATGGACGAGGGTATCATATCGTTCTCGCCTGACGGTTCAACAATGTACCTCACCAAGGCTCGCCGCTCCCCCACAAGCAATACCGGCGTGGAAATTTACACCTCATCCCGCTCTGACGCAAAATGGAGCGCGCCGGTAAAACTGGAACTTACCACTGACACTCTCTCCAACTACGGTCACCCCGCTATTTCACCCGACGGCAAATGGCTTTACTTTACAAGCGACATGCCCGGTGGACAAGGTGGACGCGACATCTGGCGCATCAACCTGAAAGAGCGTGCCGGTTCTCTTGAAAACCTCGGCGAGTTTATAAATACGCCCGGTGACGAGATGTTCCCCTACATGCGCTCTGACTCCATCCTGTATTTCTCATCTGACGGTCACCGTGGCTACGGAGCTCTCGACATTTTTAAAGCAACTCTCACCCCATCGGGAGGCTGGAAAGTAGAGAATATGGGACAGCCCATGAACTCGGCCGGCGATGACTTCGGCATCACCTTCGGTGCCGGTGAGTCAGGCTTTTTCTCTTCCAATCGTGGTGATCCCCGCGGATATGACCACATCTATTCTTTCGAGCTTCCTGACCTTAAGATACTGATTTCAGGTTATGTACTTGACAAGGATGAGGAACCGGTTCCCAATGCCGTTATCCGCATCGTTGGTAACGACGGCTCCAATCGCAAGGAGATTGCCCGCAATGACGGCACATTCCAGTTTCCACTGCAGCGCGGTGTTAAATACGCAATGCTTGCCGGGGCTAAAGGTTACCTCAACGCACGCCAGGAATTTACCGCTGACGATGCTGAGGAAGATGCAGAATACTCGGTCGACTTCATCCTCGCGTCAGTCAATAAACCCGTAGTGGTTGATAATATCTTCTATGATTTCGACAAAGCGACCTTGCGTCCGGAGTCTAAGACCGCTCTCGATGAGATGGTAAAAATCATGGAGGAGAACCCAAATATCACGGTTGAAATGGCAGCTCACACTGACCGTAAGGGCTCGGATGAATACAACATGCGTCTTTCTGGTCGCCGCGCTCAGTCAGTCATCGACTACCTGATTGAGGCCGGAGTAAAACCTGACAGGCTGCAAAGTCAGGGCTACGGAAAATCCCGCCCCAAGACTATTACCAAGAAACTCGCGCGCGAATTTCCACAATTTCCTGAAGGGACAAAACTCACACCTGAGTTTATTGAGACACTCTCCCCCGAGGATCAGGAGGTAGCTGACCAGATTAACCGTCGCACNGAGTTTCAGGTTCTCTCAACTGACTATCAAATGTATTGATTCCTCAAATTCCTCAACGGTGATGCAGTTTCGCACAGAAATAGAACCCATTAAAGGCTCCGCCCCCATCAACCATTCCACCGGAATTGTTATGATGGGGTCATGCTTTACCGATGAAATAGGTAGCCGCCTCGCGCGTGACGGCTTCAACGTCACCTTTAACCCGATGGGAGCACTCTACAACCCCTACTCCATCGCCACGGTTATAGAACGAGCGGTCGCTGATAAATTCTATACGCATGATGACCTCGTAATGTACGACGGCTTCTATCATTGTCTTGATTTCCCGTCAACTTTCCGGGACGAGAACCNTGAAACNCTGATTAGAAAAATCAATATCTTGCTGGAAGATACAGGTAAAAAGCTCCGGGATGCTGACGTGTGGATAATTACATTGGGCACTGCCCGCATTTATAGTCTTGACGGAGTGAAGCCCATTGGTAACTGTCACAAGTTACCAGCTTCAAGNTTTGAAGTTTCACTNNTGAAAANCAAGGATATAGTTAANCGCTGGACACCTCTNATAAATAAACGCATTATCTTCACCGTGAGCCCCATCCGTCATCTCGCTGACGGCNTGCATGGAAACATGCTCAGCAAAGCGACATTGCTTAAGGCTGTCGCGGAATTACAGGAACTATCATCCATAACTGAATATTTCCCTTCTTTTGAAATCATGATGGATGACCTCAGGGACTACCGGTTCTATGCTGCCGACATGAAACATCCATCCCCCGTCGCTGTCGACTATATTTATGAGAAATTTGCTGATACATATTTCTCAGCCGACACTAAAAAAACAGCTCTCGAATACCGCAAGAAAGCACTGAGAGNTGCTCATCGTCCCATTCTCGATCATTGATAATAAGTCTATGAATATAAAGCTTTCGACTCTAATTGAGAAATTGAATCTTAAGGGTATCTGCAATAATGAGGCAGCTGAGATTGAAACTCCGTTCACTGACAGCCGCACTCATGTAGATTCCTCTCACGCCATATTCTTCGCATTAACCACTTCNTGCAATGACGGTCACCGTTATATTCATGACCTCTACAGCCGCGGCGTGCGCAATTTTGTCGTGAGTGGCGAAATGCTTAATGAGCCGTTCCGCCATGATGACTGCAACTATATTGTGGCTGACGGTAACCGCTCGGTACTCGATATTTTGCAGGAATCAGCCCGNTATGTCCGTTCACTCGTTCACTGTCCCGTTATCGCGATAACAGGCAGCCGCGGCAAAACAGTTCTCAAACAGATGATTGCNGACTCAATGTCAGGCACAAGGGTTACTACTTCACCCCGTAGCTGGAACTCACAGATTGGTGTTCCTTTATCCATCTGGCGGCTTAGTGAAGAATCTCAGNTCGGAGTCTTTGAAGCCGGTATCTCTAAGCANGGNGAAATGGACAGGTTACGTGAAATAATTCAGCCCGAGATAGGTATTTTCACAGAGCTGACTGATGAACACTCTCGTGACTTCGACAATCTTGAAGATAAATGTCGCGAGAAATGTCGTCTTTTCACCGGTTGCGAAACTATAATTTATATTGTCGGCAATCCCGTAGTAGATAAATGTATTAGTGAAATTGGAGCCGGAAAGCATATTTTCCCGGCAAGAGACTATCATGAGATAGTTGAAATTGTACACCGTCTCACGGGACTTGACNCCACCGAAAAAAATAAAACAGAAATCGTTTCCACCCGCATCGATATCAATGACGGACAGGATGGCAACACGTTTGCATTCGACTACTATTCCAATGATCTCGACGGAGTNGAAACCGCGCTTGANAGTATAACACGNCGTACTGCTACCACGCGACCTCTCACTCTGATTATCGGTGATATTGCTCCTCGCGGGGAAGAACTCACNGCTGTATATGACAAACTTGAGAAAATTCTACTCCAGTATGGCGTCAATCGAGTTGTAGGAATCGGAACCGAGATTGGTGCCCGGCTGAAGGATTTCACTCAGGAAATACAATGTGAATCAGTCACTGACGTGGATAGCTTCATATCACGCTTTGAATGCGCTGATTTCCCTGACTCGGTTATTCTCATTAAAGGCGAGCCGGGCAAAGGCTTCGAGCGCATCAAGTCATGGCTCGAAGATTCACGCCACGAAACAACACTCGAAGTAAACCTTGACTCCCTGATTAACAACTTCAACTATTTCCGCTCGCTNGTAAAACCGGGAACCGGAATGGTTGCCATGGTCAAGGCTGATGCTTACGGAACCGGAGCCGTTGAAGTTGCCCGCACGNTGCAAAGTCAGGGAGCTTCTTACCTCGCAGTTGCTGTNGTTGAAGAAGGTCTTGCTCTGAGGCGCGCCGGTATCTCGATGCCCATAATGGTTCTCAACCCCATCACGAGCAACTACAACGCGCTNTTCTCGCGTGGANTGGAGCCCACNGTATTCTCTNTCAGGGAATTAAAAACACTGAGCAAATATGTACCGGTCAATCAGACTGAGCCTTATCCCATTCACATTAAGCTCGATACCGGCATGCACCGCTTTGGGCTCGCTGAGAGTGAATTAGAGGCTTTCATGAATGAATTGGATAAATATCCACAGTTCAAGGTCGCAACAATCTTCTCGCATCTCGCTACAGCCGATGTTCCCTCGATGAATGACTACACCGCTTTCCAGCTTGAAAACTATCAACGCATGAGCAGCTATATCGTGAGCCGTCTTGACTATCCCGTCAAACGACACATCCTCAATACGGCCGGAATCATGAGATACCCTGACCATCAGTATGATATGGTACGTCTTGGAATCGGACTGTACGGTATATCACCTCTTACTGAAAAAAACGAACACCTCTCTCCGGTTGCAACTCTTTCGACTACAATAAGTGCTCTCCAGGATAGAAAGCCGGGAGAAACCGTGGGATACTCCCGCAAGGGCATCGTGGAATCCGACTCTACGATTGCCACTATACCCATCGGTTACGCTGACGGTCTTAACCGTCATCTGGGCAACGGTCACACTATGATGCTTGTTAACGGGAAAGAATGCCCCACGATTGGAAACATCTGTATGGATATCAGCATGGTAAATGTCACCGGCAGCAACGCTCACGAAGGTGACCGCGTTGAGATTTTCGGTAAAAACATTCCCATCGAAAAGCTTGCCGAGACACTTGACACGATCCCCTATGAGATACTCACGTCAATCGCACCCCGAGTGAAACGCACTTATTATCGTGAATAATCCCGAACTATATAATTTCTACAATTAATGTTAACCTATTACATTAGGTGAAGATTTTGCCAATTATTTTCACTATATTTGTTCATTAAACACTTAAGAAATCAAATTACCTAATTTATATCAAAATGAAAAAACTCTGTGCCCTGGTAATTGCTTCGGCTACATTGTCAGCTTCAGCTGTTACCCCGCTATGGATGCGTGATGTCAAAATCTCGCCTGACGGAAAGCAGATTGCTTTTACATATCGTGGCGATATCTACACCGTGCCNGCAACCGGCGGCAATGCCAAGCGCCTCACTACCGGCGATTCTTATGAAAAANGCCCCATTTGGTCACCTGACGGAAAGGAGATTGCTTTCGCTTCAGACAGTCATGGAAACTTCGATATCTACGTAGTGCCTGCTACTGGTGGAACTCCCACTCGTCTCACTACTCACTCGGCAGCCGAGACACCCCAGACGTTCACTCCTGACGGAAAATACGTAATCTACTCAGCTTCAATTCAGGATCCCGCCAAGAGTGCGCTCTACCCCACNGCCCGNCTCACGGANCTGTATAAGGTTCCCGTTAACGGCGGAGCATTCACCCAGGTTATTGCCAACCCCGCTGATAATGTGATNTTCGGCAAGGATGGTAAGANTCTTTTCTACGAAGTGTGCCCCGGCATGGAAAACAAGTGGAGAAAGCACCACACTTCATCAGTNACAGGGGACATCTGGATGTATACACCCGCTAATGACAGCTATAAGAATCTAACCTCTCGTCCCGGCGAAGACCGNAATCCTGCCTTNTCGCCTGACGGTAAAACAATCTATTTCCTCAGCGAGCGTGACGGCGGTTCTTTCAATGTCTATAGTGCTCCCGTTGACAACATGGCAGCNGCTAAAAANGTTACCAACCACACTACCCACCCGGTTCGTTTCCTCTCATCAGCTGATAATGGTCTCATGGCGTATGCCNACGANGGNGAGATATACACTCTCACTCCCGGGAAATCGCCTCAGAAGCTGAATATNGATGTGGAAGTTACCGAACCTATAGGCCAGACTCAGAAGTTGGGAATAAGTGCTTCAGGAGGTGTTCCNTCACCCGACGGCAAACAGATTGCCTTCACCACCCGTGGCGACGTTTTCGTTACTTCAGTTGAATATCCCACAACCAAGCAGATAACCTCTACTCCGGCAGCTGAGCGTCTTGTATCATGGGGTGATGACCGCACTCTCTACTACACCTCTGAACGGGACGGTTACTACAATATTTATAAAGCGACTATTGCGTCAGACGATGATCCCGACTTCCCCAACGCGACCATAATCAAGGAGGAACGTGTGTTTGACAACGACAAGGTTGAACGCACCTGCCCTTCTGTTTCACCTGATGGTAAAACTCTTGCCTACATTCAGGACCGCACGAAACTCATGGCTCGTGACATCAAGACCGGTAAAACNCGNCAGCTCACTGACGGCTCTACTATGCANCGTCGCTCAGGCGGTTTCAACTACGTTTGGTCACCTGACAGCCGCTGGATTGCCCTCGAAGTAATTGATAANAAGCATGACCCGTACTCAGACGTTGCTCTCCTCAATGTTGAAAACGGACAGATTACAAACCTCACCCAGAGCGGATACACCGATTCTAATCCACGCTTCGTAATGGACGGTAACGCCCTGATTTTCTTTACNGAGAGATACGGTATGCGTGCTCACGCTTCATGGGGCTCTCAGGATGACATCATGATTGTATTCCTCAATCGCGAGGCCCGCGACAAATACAATCTCAATGATGAGGATTTCGCCCTCTATAAGGAAGCTGCCAAGAAAAAGAAATCTGACAAGGCTGATGACAAGGAGAAGGATAAAGGCGAGAAAGGTAAAGACGATAAGACAGCCAAGGATGAAAAGAGCATCAANGTTGAGCTCGACGGCATCCAAGACCGCATGGAGCGCCTCACTCCGTTCTCATCTTCACTCGCTGACGCGATGATGGACCCCGAGGGGGAAAATCTCTTCTTCCTATCTTCATTTGATAAAGGTTATGANCTGTGGAAAATGAACCTGCGCAAGCGTGATCCGCGNCTCGTGAGCAAGACCGGTCTCGGTCCTTCTGCATTCGCTACTGACAAAACCGGCAAGACTGCCTTCATTCTTGGTGGTCGACAGCAGAAACTTGATCTAAAGTCTGACAAACTCACACCCATCTCAGTTAAGGGTACCATGACCATCAATCCTGCTGCCGAGCGCGAAGCTATGCTAAATAACGTTTACCAGTCAGAAAAAGAAATGTTCTATCGCAAGGACATGCATGGCGTTGACTGGGATAAGATGGTAAGCCATTATCGTCGCTTCCTTCCCCACATTGACAATAACTATGACTACGCTGACATGCTCAGTGAATTACTTGGAGAGCTCAACGTTTCTCACACCGGTGGCCGCTACCGTGGCGTCTCAACCTCTCAGGCTGACCGCACAGCTGTCCTCGGTCTTCTCTACGACATGAGCTACGATGGCGATGGNCTCAAAGTTGAGGAGATTATTGCNGATGGTCCCTTTGACAAGGCAACCAGCAAGATGACATCAGGCGCTATNATCACNGAGATTAACGGCGAGAAGATCACNACAAGTTCTGACTATGCCAAGCTNTTTACTGACCTTGCGGGCAATAAAACGCTCATTACCTTCAAGCTTCCTGACGGAACTGTAGTTAATGAAACCGTGAAACCGATTTCAACAGGTATACAGAATCAGCTTCTCGANGCNCGCTGGGTTAAGCAGCGNGCTGAGGATGTTGACCGCATGTCAAACGGCCGCCTGGGCTACGTCTACATCTCTTCAATGGATGATAACAGTTTCCGTCCCATGTATGCTGATCTTCTTGGTAAATACAATGACCGCGAGGGTGTCGTTATAGACATTCGCTGGAATGGAGGTGGCCGAATGCANGAGGATATTGAAGTTNTTTTCTCANGCGANAAATACCTCACTCAGGTTGTACGTGGCGTTGAAACNTGCGACATGCCCAGCCGCCGTTGGAATAAACCCAGCATCATGCTNATGAGCGAGGCTTGCTACTCTAATGCTCACGGCACTCCCTGGGTTTACAAGCATCAGGGAATCGGTAAGCTCGTGGGTATGCCCGTTGCCGGAACCATGACCAGNGTCAACTGGATNACCATGCAGGACCCNTCTCTCGTTTACGGTATTCCTGTTATTGGTTATCAGCTCCCTGACGGTAGTTATCTTGAGAACACTCAGCTCGAACCTGACGTNCTCATCGACAACAATCCTTCAACCGTTGTGAAGGGTGAGGATGTCCAGTTACGCACCGCTGTTGAGACTCTTCTCAAAGAAATTGATCAGAAGAAAGGAAAATAATACTTGTAAATTGTTTTATTGAGAGTGTGTGCTCTATCATGAGCAGCACTCTCAATTTTTACTAACGATATTTGTACTAACGACACACAAAAATATGGCAAAAGTAGGTGACTTTGTNAGATTTCTAAATTCAGTGGGTGGTGGCCGCATCATCCGCATTGACGGTAATATAGCCCATGTTGAAGACGAGGACGGCTTTGAAATCCCCATCCTTATTAAGGAATGCGTAGTGGTTGACCAGCCAGCTGTTTCACGCAACAGTAATCCCGTGGCTACTGACCATGTTGCGGTCTCAGCACGCAATCAGGCTCAGCAAGCTCCCANNAGTAATCAATCTGCNCCCTCGGCTGTAGCTCCTGCGATTCCCGATGACGAGATTGAAGAAACTGTCGGCGGTGATACGCTCAATATCGTGCTCGCTTATGAACCACAGGAGATTAAACATCTAAACACTACCCTTTTTGATGCCTATCTCGTTAACGACTCTAACTATTATCTCTATTTCTCCTACATGACAAAGGGGGATGGCGAGGACGGCTGGACAACCCGCTACGCCGGCATTATTGAACCTAACATGCAGGTTTTGCTCGAATCCTTTGCAGGCACCGCATTCGCTGATATTGACCGCATTGCATGCCAGTATATCGCCTTTAAGCAAGGTAAACCTTTTGCACTTAAAACACCTGTGCTGGTTGAATACAACCTCGATACTACACGCTTTTTTAAGCTACACTGTTTCCGCGAGAATCCTTATTTTGACAATCAGGTTATCGCTTACGATATTGTAANGGATGACCGTCCACAACGACAACACTCTCTTGACAGCAGCATGGTAGAAAAAGCCGTGCGTCAAAAAAAGAGCATCGANCGCCGTCCCGTCCAGAAGCGCCAGATAAAGAAAACAGCCCGTCGCGTGGGTGAAATTATCGAAGTAGACCTTCACATCAACGAGCTCATTGATAACACTAACGGCCTGTCAAGCGCTGATATGCTCAACTATCAGATTGATGAATTCCGCCGCGTCATGGACGAGAACATCAAGGTCAAGGGACAAAAGATCGTCTTTATCCATGGNAAGGGTGAAGGTGTCCTGCGCAACGCTATCATGAAAGAACTCAATCACCGTTATAAAGGTCATCAGGTTCAGGATGCNTCATTTCAGGAATACGGCTACGGAGCCACTCAGGTGACTATTTAATTGTTTACTTTCAAGCATGGTAATNTATTTTTCAGGTAACGGCAATAGTGAATCTATTGCCGTCGCTTTATCCCGGGNATTGGGAACCTACACGGTAAATCTTAGAGGCGATGCTCTCAACTTTCCCTCCCAATTCAGTGCTAATTTGGAAGGGAAAGAACCCGTAATATGGGTCTTCCCTGTGTACTCATGGGGTGTTCCACCCGTNATGGTAAACTTTATTAAAAGTTGTAATCTCGAGTTCAAAGATCATGAACACTATCTTATCCTGACATGTGGTGACGATTGCGGACTTGCCGCAAAACAATGGGAGAAACTTATACAGAAAAGAGGAGGAATGGCAAAGGGGAAAGTGTCAGTCTTCATGCCCAACACATACGTTCTCATGAAAGGATTCGATGTCGACCCGAAGGAACTGGAGCAGCAAAAGCTCGATNGAGCGACCTCAAAAATAAATGAAATCTACGGACTAATTCAATCAGGCTTCACTGACGATAAAACATTTCACGGACGATTTGCATGGATCAAAAGTCNTATCGTTTACCCCTGGTTCATTAGATACGCGATGTCTCCCAAACCGTTCCATGTCGACGACACTTGTATTTCNTGCGGAAAATGTGCNCGCTCATGCCCAACCTGCAATATCGTAATGAAAGCAGGTCAAGACGGTAAACTCAGACCTCAGTGGGGCAATAACTGCGCCCTCTGTCTNAGCTGNTACCACAAATGTCCCGTCCATGCAGTACAGTACGGCAAAGAGACTCAAAACAAAGGACAATACACCAATCCCATGTAATTTTTGTGATGTATTTTTTTAAGCACCAAGCGGGCCTCGTCATCTCGACGGGGCCCGCTTGATAAACCAATCATTATCACATTATATCTAAGCAATGGAAAAACTTTCTCTTCCTTATGGAAGCTCTCTTTCAAGTAGCTTTCANTATTAAAACAATGCTACCTTTAATATGGTTCACTGTGACATTGAATTTTTATCTGTTTGTTATAAATAAATTNAATGGCCTCNCATTATTTTTNTACAACAAATCAAACTCAATTACCAAAGTATCGTTTTTACAGTCAGTTTACAAGCAAATATTTGATTACATAAGGTAAAAAGTGTATATTTATTTGTCCAAACTAACCTCTTAACAAGAATATGTACTCAAAATTAATTTCGTTCGTACTACTGGGTTGTAGTTCAATGTTTACTACTTCGATCGTTTTCTCGGGATGCAATTCAAGAAGAGAAGCGACCTTGCAGATGCTCAGCAGGAATTATACTTTCTCTCAAAANGATCAACCAATCTATATAACTGAAACAGATAGCAATATCAATCTAAGCTCTGGAATTGCCGATAGCTTCAGCCTGAAATTCAATACCGGGTCAAATCTTTCTCGCAATGAAGAGCTTGTTAATATTGACGGTGTCATAAAGGTGTTGACTTCACCGACTGAAACCAACGGCGATCAACATCTTATCGCCACCATATATCTGACCGACTCTTTAACGATCTATCCATCCCGTGAGCGTGAGATGACTATCAGCGTGCCTGTCAGGGAGCTTGCCGANTCAGCTCATGAAGTAATCGTAAACTATACCGGAAATCAGTTCACGCTTTACGTAGATGGACGTTTATATGACAATGATTTCCCGGTGGGCACGCCATCGGGCGGCGTTCACTCCGCGACGATAAGTAACAATATCACTGACGTAGAGCTACATACGCCTTCATTAACGGCTGTCAGAGATAACACTACGCTCACTGATATCCCGCAATACTGGACTCCCCCTTATCACAATGCCTGGGTTGGCGATGTTGTCGCGTGTTACCACAATGGAAGATATCACATCTTCTATCTTTTTGACAGACGCGGGCATAGNAGCAAATTCGGAGCCGGAGGACATTATTTTGAACATATATCAAGCCCTGATCTTGTAAACTGGGAAGAACACGAAGCTGCGGTACCCCTTGACGAACAGTGGGAAACCGTGGGCACAGGCACCCCTTTTGTCTATAACGGTGAACTATGCCTCAGCTACGGATTACATACCACNCGCCTTTTTCCTTACGAACGCACCACGTTGCCTATAATGAAGGCTGATTTCGATAGCCTCGGTTATACTCATTCTTTGTGCTACGATACAATTCCTGCTCTCATACCTGCCGGATCAACCTACTCAGTGAGTCATGACGGAGGACTAACTTTCGAGAAGTCCCACAAACTGTTTCACCACTGTGAAAATCCCAGTATCTTCATCGACTCAGTGGGTAATATGATGATGTATGCCAACTATGGAGCCCGCGGCACATGGCAGAGTGACTCGCTCAACGGGGGATGGAAATGTATAAATGCTCATTTTCCTCCGGGGGGTGACTGTACTTTCCCCTTTATTGTTAATAATCATGATTATGTTATCGGTGGATTCTCAGGTATGTGGGCAAAAGATGCTCATGCGCCACTGACCGAGTTCAAAAGTATTGCGAAAACAGGTCAGGACTGCTATAACGGACTATCAGTTCCTGCTGTCACGACACTCCCCGATGGACGTATAATAATGTCAGGATGGATAAAAATGCAAAACTGGGGTGGCGCTCTCGTAACTCACGAGATTATATCAGACGGCGATGACGGGACATTGGGCTCACGCTGGGTTGAGGAATTGATTCCAAATGTTGAACAGGTGTCACTTTCTCCAACAGTAGCTGTATCCACTCCCCAGTCGTTCATAAGTGAGTTTACACTTGTTACAGAAGAACCCGGTAAAGGAAAAGCTACTGTAGATTTCGGCAACGGTAACCTGTGGACTCTTAGTCTCGACAATGACCAAGCATGGTTTGCATCATCGGCCGATGAAACGCCACGTACGCTTGCCGAGGGAGGGGATGTTTCTACTGCCCGCAACTACGCAATCCCGGCACGCGTTGCATGCAAAGACAAAATCCCGGTAAGATTGATTGTGTACAACCGGCCAAAGTTCAACGGCTCTGTTATTGATGTGGAAATTGACGGACGTCGCACAATGCTGTCATATCGGCCGGAGCTTAATGTAACAGAAGTTACATTCAAAGGCAACCACATTTCATTAGAAAAGTGATTGGCAGGCCAATTGATACACTACTCTAAAATACGCCTACGTGACTTTAATACCTACTTAAAAATATAATTATGAAATCAAGAATCATCACCTTGGTAATGCTCGCTGTAGTAACAATACCAGTACTGGCACAACAGGCTTTGTTTTCAGGCGCCGCGGTTAATTCGCCTGAAATTAATCCTGACAACTCTGTAACTTTCAGGCTATTCGCACCAAAAGCTGTCACAGTGGAACTCGAAGGAGACTTCTTGCCCGAGAACAGTAGCATAGTCAAGATGCAGGAAGACAAGAACGGTGTGTGGAGTTTTACCACTCAACCGCTCGACCCTGAGCTTTATTCCTATAATTTCGTTGTTAACGGCATGCGTTATCTTGATCCATCCAACATCTATCAAAATCGTGATGTAGCCACCTGGACTAATATCTTCATAATTAAAGGTGACAAGGGAAGCCGCGGAGATCTTTACAGCGTCAATGACGTGCCTCATGGCAATCTCTCTAAGGTGTGGTATGATAGTCCTACGCTAAAGCTTAACCGCCGAATGACTATCTACACTCCTGCCGGCTACGAGAAAGGAAAGAACTACC
>JAAVGQ010000026.1 GCA_014800105.1 Bacteroidales bacterium
CGATGCGCTCTTGGCCAACATGACCATCTCTCTTATCAAGTACAAGCGCATCTTCACAACCTTAGCTAAGGCTAAAGCTCTTCGCGTTTACGCTGAGCCCCTGATCAATCGTTCTAAGGTTGACTCAATGGCTAACCGCCGTCTCGTATTCAGCTATCTCCAGAACAAGGAAGCTGTTAACGAGCTCTTCCGCGAAATCTCACAGAAGATCGCTGACCGTCCCGGTGGCTACACCCGCATCCTCAAGACTGGCAATCGTCTTGGTGATAACGCTAAGACTTGTTTCATTGAGCTCGTTGACTACAACGAAAACATGCTCAAGGATAAGAAGGAAGCAACTAAGACACGTCGTTCACGTCGTTCAAACAAGAAGGCTGCTGAAGCACCTGCTGTTGAGAATCCCGTTGTTGAAGCAGCAAAGGCTGAGCCCGAACTGCCCGCAGCAGAATAATCTTCTATTCAAGATTAGAAAGGAATTCTTTAATTCCTATTTACATAATACGAGAGGTTACCGGAATACCGGTAACCTCTTGTTACGTTTAACGGATTCGTTTTTTCGGATTGAAGCTTTAGAGGTCAAAGGTTATGTACTGTTCGTTCACGACCTCCGTGTACATTAGCGTGGACACAACTGCGGCTAATTTTTTGTACTGAGCAATCTCACCTTTGATTATTGATTTAAGTATCTGCTAAAAATAAATAATTATATTGATTTGTAAACAAAGTTTATTTGATAAAGTGCTACAGGGCTTCTTTTGGGTTAATTTGATGTTCTTCATCAGTCACTTAGCTCGCTAAGCTCCTTTTTCAGAATATCAAATCATCTCAAAAATAATCTCCTGCAATATATTCATTTATTTTCGTCAGCTACTTATAAAAATGGTGTGTTACTTACTTTAAATTGAAGACTGTTTATTATCTTTGGAGTCGTTAATATTCATTTCCTCTGAAATCAAAGTAAAGTATGTTGGTTATTATTCCGGCTGCAATTCTGCTCGTTTTTATAGGTCTTTTGGGTTGTATAGTTCCGGTTATACCCGGGCCTCCCATAGCTTTGCTCGGCATGTTTATGATCTATTTTACCGGTGATGGCGAAATATCCACACCGGCGATAATCGTCTACTCTGTGGTAACGATTCTTACGGTAATACTCGATTACCTGATTCCGGCACTTGGAGTAAAGTATTTTGGTGGAACTAAATATGGAAAATGGGGGAGTTTCATAGGCACGATTCTCGGACTATTCATTCTTCCATGGGGAATAATCGTTGGTCCATTTTCAGGCGCTATTGTGGGAGAATTACTAGGCAACGCCAGTGGTGGCGAGGCTATGAAGTCAGGTCTCGGTAGCCTAATAGGTTTCCTCTTAGGAGTCCTTATGAAGTTTGTTGTCTGCTTTTATTTCCTTGTAATAGCTTTTATTGCATTGTGGCATTTTATTGCGCAGAGTTATCAGTAAAGTCGGCTTTGTCAAAGCTCTNGGACNCGAATGAGATAAATTTGACGCAAGTTTCATTGTTGGTTACCGGGAGCTGTTCAAGCGAAGTGACTTTTGTTTTACGGCCACGCTGGGCCATCCACACGGCACGAACTACGACATTGTAATCTTCGCTGGTATATGCCGTGTCAGAGTAGATATAGGGGAAATCATGTATCAGTTTCTCAGGATAGTCAGGTGCTTGTTGNGTAGCTTTATTGTTAGCGTCATCNTTGGATTTTGTTTCGGCGTTGGCGGTGATGCATGTTGACAGCATGAAAATNCCTGCAATGAGCATAGAGGGGATGTGTGNGNGTTTCATAGTCGTNGTATAGATTAGAGCGGTTAAGAATATAAATATATGCTAAAGATAAGTAAGTATTCAAAATTAAACGATGTTAAAGACAAGTAAGTAACNCAAAGAATTAAATGGAATCTTTTATACTCTCTATGAATGTAAATTGGTCTATATCAAAATATTCATCAGTCATGAAGCTCGCTTCACTCCTTCTTCATATTTTAATCTATCCTCAATTTACAACTCATATATAGTATAAATTAATTCTGAACACTTACTTAAGTAATCATATTGATTAATNAAAATAGCTGTTTTGATAAAGTACTACAGGGGTTCTTTTAGTTGATTTATCAGGCCTTGACGGGAGTTGCAGAGCTTGAGCTGTCTTTAGCTGAGAGCGAGGAGGTCTTGTCATAAAGATCTACCTCCATGCTGTTGCCGTCGCTTTCATTGTAGATGGTGAGGTCGAAATCGTTAACCGCGAGAGCGATGAACTCAAACATTTCACTCATGATGGCTTCATAAGCAATCCATGAAGTATTGTTGGAGAANCAGTATATCTGCAAGGGCGTGCCGGCNGTGGATGCTTCCAGTGTGCGCACCATCATGTTCTGGGTCTTGTCAATTGAGGGGTTNGAAATCATCCACTGGCACAGGTAGGCGCGGAATAGACCCAGGTTGGTATCAATGCTGCCATTTACAACGCCATTATTGCCGTCGTAGATATTCCACTTGCCCNCGGCCTTAATCTTACGTCGAGACTCGATATATTCAGTGAGTGACGGGTACTTGGCTTCAATTTTAGCAATGAACTCGTCAGTAGCCGGTAGGATGGTAGTGTTGTCGATGATGACGGAGCGCTGGATGCGGCGAGCACCTGAATCCTGCATTCCACGCCAGTTCTGGAATGATGTTGAGATAAGCGTGTAGGGTGGAAGCATGATGATTGTGTTATCCCAGTTCTGTACCTTGACTACTGTGAGAGTAACTTCGATAACGGTACCGTTGGCAGGGGTAGAGGGCACCACAATCCAGTCACCCACACGCAGCATATCATTATTGCTGAGCTGGATTCCTGCTACAAAACCGAGAATGGAGTCCTTGAATATCAACATCAGGGCGGCGGCGAATGCACCGAGTCCGCCAAGTAGTGCCATTGGTGACTTGCTGATGAGTATTGATATTACGATGATTGAGATAACAATCCACACGATGCCATGAGCAACGTTCAGGATACCACGGAGGGGGTGATTTTCGGTGTTGTGGCGTCTATCAAAAAGTGTCCAAAGGAGCGTGATAACTGCGTTGATTCCGATAGCAAGGCAAATGAGAGTGTAGGAACCAACAATGCGCATAATCCAGTGCAGGGTCTTGGGGTCGGTCTCAAATGCGAGGGGAACCAATCCCATAAGGATAATGGGGGGGATGATATGAGAGCAACGTGTTATTGTCCTTTCACGAAGAATTTCCTCGCCCAGCTGTGTGTGGCGAAGTGAGATGACCTTACGTACGGCCCAGACAATGCCTTTCCTGATAAGCCAGCCGAGGCCTAAAGCGACTGCGACTACGATTATCAGATAGAGAATCTCTTCAAGCTTTGGCGTTTTATCAAGGCCAAAGATGTCGAGAATCCAGTCAATAGCTTTAAGAATAAGAGAAGCGAAATAGTGAGTAGGAACAATTGATGCAAACATATCAGTAGGGAAAATAGAATAGTTAGTTGAATGTATATTTTACAAACAACTGTTTTGCGGTATATGTTCGCTTGGGTGGTATTGACTTTGCAGGATTATTCTTGAATAATTGTGATAGAATCAGGATGGGCACATATCGATATGAGATTGATCCTGATGTCATAGGGGGCGGCGGAGCGTCGAGGACGAGTACTCTTGCGGTAGTAAAATGACCGCTGCAGGTCCCAGGTTGGGAATGAAATCAATTGTGTCTGGCCTGCAGGTAGATCGATGTTAAGATCAACCTGACGGCGATGAAGCTCCCTGTTGAGATAGTCAAGGTAGATGATGAGCATGCTCAGTGAGGAGATAGTAGAATCGCTCATGTGGTTAGTTGCATGGATAGTCTCGCGGGAAGCGGTGAGCGGTTTGTCGTATCCGGCAAGACTGAGGAAGCGGTCAAGATCCTGTTCGGTTGCCTTAAGGGTATCTTCATGAAGGTAGTCGATGGTGGATATTTCTTCACCTGATTTTATATTCATGGAGTCAGCACGGAGCTTGAGCTTGGAGATTGTGGTTTTTTCACGACGGGCAAAGGCCGGATTCTCAAGCCCGGCTAATATCAGCATAAAGAGAAATGTGAGTAATATAAGCTTGATGATTTTCATGGCTACACGGTGCTTATAGATAAACGGGAGCGAGCGGCTTGATTCCAGGCAATGGATAAAGCTTTGAGAATCCTTCAGTTCCATTGTCCTCGGTAGCCTGTGACGTGACTGAAGCACGGAAGAGGAAGTTGAACGTGTGACGTAGGTTTAGCTTCCAGTTCTGCTTGACCGGTTCCATCGAGAGGTGGCCTTCATCACTGAGTTTGAGCGTGAAGCGGCGATGACGCTGCAGGAGTGAGCGTACGTTGTCAGTGTAAAGCCGGGCGTCGTAATAACCGGCACGAGCGGTTGGCGAGATATATCCAAGCACGGTACCCGGTCTTATTGAGCGGCGAGGGGATGAGATTACCACAATCTGCAGGCATTTCAAGCCGGTATTGTTAATGGAGGATTCAGAGCACGGTTCGATGACAACGGTGGTTTGACCGGAAGAAAGTTGCCATATTCCTTCGATATCTACTGCTCCGCGGGTGTCTATAGTGTGTCGAACTGAATCAATGTTATTGTAGCCCACAAGAAGCTGAGAGCGGGAGGGCATAATACCGTCGAGATTGTCGGCAGCGTTCACGTTCACAACCCCTGCGAGAGTGGCAAGCAGCATGAACATGCAACGCACCTTGATGAAGGAAAATAGTGCGTGGAGAGAGTGGTGTCGCATCATTGCCGTCAATGATTACAGAGTGCTGAACCTGTAATTGAAGCCGAAGCTAAGGATCTCACGAAGCATGAACTTGCGCCAGTTGGTGTCATCACGCTTTGGATAAGAAGAGTCGTAGCGAAGATGTACTAAAATATTGGTTGAGAGGTAACGGTTAATAGTAAATGAGAGATTGTTTTCCCAGTCGCCTTGAACGTACTCATAGTTTGTGAAGACGTAGAGTCGTGAGCTGAAGCTAATGTTGCGGAAAGGGTTCCAGGTCATTTTGCCTTCCATGTTAGAACCGTATTGGCTTGTTACTTTCTTGCCGGGATAGCGGGTGACGTCAGTGTTGGTGTAGCAAATCATATTGTAAGAGAGCGGAGCGATAGAGACGTTGAAACTTGCTTTCTTGACGTTGGTGCTGTAGGTCATACCGAGACCGATGTTTAATTCGCCCGGTGAGAGGAATGCTACGGTTGTAGAGTGGCTGTTAGAGGGATGGTTCTGCAAGAGCTGAGTCTTAAACTGCATAGTGGCTGAATAGTACCAGTTGTGGGTTGCTTTCAGACCGAATTTAGTGTTGACCTGGAAGCGGTCCTCACTGATGCTGTAGCTGCGCAGGGTATCGTCAGGCGCGCTATTGAGAGCGAGTCTGTACTGCACGGTATTCTCGAAGAGAATCTTAGAGTAGAAAGCGGGGTTGAGCTTAACGTTCCACACGAAGTCACCAATGAGGTTGACATTGTTGTTGCCGCCCTGATACCAGTTGGGTGAGTTATAGGCTTGCGAGAACTGCAAGGAACCCTGGAAAGAGTGGAGCCAGTTCTTGCGCTTGATTTCGAGAGGGGCTACGCCCTTGTTGGCCTGGTCAAGGTCAACGGTAACTTCCTGATAGGATACCTTTGTAGTGGAGGGGTCGATGGTAACCTTGTATTCCTTGGGCGGCTCAGGAAGCGAGTCGATATTTAGGCGAACAATCCATGGATAGGTGGCTGCGAACTGCTGCTGGAAGGCTTCCATTGCATCGTGACGTGCAATCGCGTTCTCAAGCCACTCGGCACGGTCGAGTTCCATAGAGGGCTTAACGGGCTCAGTGAGCGGGGTGGGCAGAGGGATGTTGTTGTTAACGTAACGGCCCACCTTGTAGTGCTTGTAGACTGATGGAATGTAGAAAAAAGGAGGCATGAGCTGCTCGGTCACATCGATAGAGTGGTCGATTCTTAGAGGATAGGCAAGTTTTTCCTGCTCAATTTTGAGCAATTCATCAAAGCTGAGAATAAGCGCAGAGTCAACCGGCATAATCAGGCTATCACCCACTGAGTCAACATCGATTGTGACTGAATCAGTGAGAGATTCAAGGACGAGAACTTCGGGATCGTCAGCGCGGGTGATGAACGAGAGCGATGCGGTGAGAGTAGCGATGCTCATTGCGATAAACGGGCGTAGGCTGATCATAGCGGGATATTCTTAGAGCGTGTTATTTTGGTTTATACTTAATGTGAGTCAGGAATCTATCTTATTTCGTGAATTTTTCATTGAAAAACTGGAGATGAAACAGGATAGCGTTGCGCCAATAGGGGTGACTATGATTACCCGGCCGGGATATGTAGTCATGAGGTATCTTGTATTTGAGCATTTCCTTATGGAGGTTCTCGTTTACCTCGGCAAAAAAGTCTTCAGTTCCACAGTCAAAGATAATATTTACCTGGCCGGGAGTCATAGTGGGCACAAGCGAAATGACGGTAGATTTTTCCCAGAGTTCCTTGTTTTCCTCATAGGGCCCCAGGGCATCGCTCAGGTTCCAGTGAGTGGGGAAGGGGGTAAAGTCAACGCCGCCGCTTGTTGAGCCGGCATTGCCCCAGATATCAGGATGAAGAATGGCAAGGCGCAGGGCGCCGTGGCCGCCCATTGAGAGGCCGGTGATGGCGCGATGGGCAGGATCGGGGAGAGTGCGGTAGTTGGCGTCGATATAAGGCACGAGCTCGCGGGTGATGTAAGATTCCATCTGTTTCCCGGGGTCGGTCTTAGAGTCGAAATACCAGCTGTTACGGCCGTCAGGGCACACGAAAATCATCTCCCAGTTGGTGGCGAGGGAGTCAAGGGCTGGCTGAGTGCGCAGGGGCCAGCATTCGTAGTTGTCGCCATGGCCGTGAAGCATGTAGACCACGGGGTATCGCTTGCCGGCGTTGGCAGCGTCATCGTAGCCTGAAGGGGTAACGACCATCACCTTCCCGGCGGGGTCGATATATTTGCTGGGGATTGTGAGAGTCTCAATTTGAGGGTTGGTAGCACCTGCACTGAAACAGAGCGCGAAAATAAATAGAGCGATTGCAATGAATTTGCGCATATTTCTTAGGATTTTGTATACATGCAAAGTTAATACTTTTCTCTATGAGTCGAACATTTTTTTACTCTAAAACTTTAATATAATATTCAAGACAATTAACTTTGTAGTATGATTGAACGTATCATAATAATCGAAAATGTTGACCCCGTGAGCTTCTATGGCGTCAACAACACTAACATGCATCTCATCAAGAATCTGTTTCCCAAGTTGCGCATCGCTGCCCGCGGTAACGTGATGAAGGTTATAGGCGACGATGAGGAAACCGCTAAGTTCGAGAAAAAAATTAAAGAACTCGAGGCTTACTGCGTGAAATACAATAAGCTTCCTGAGGATGTTATTCTCGATATCCTGCGTGGATCCGAACCGCGACAGATGAAGATGGATGATGTGATAATCTACGGTATCAACGGCAAGCCTATTCAGGGCCGCACGCCTAATCAGCAGCTCCTCGTAGATACGTTCCTGAAGAATGACCTCACCTTTGCCTTGGGGCCTGCCGGTACCGGTAAGACCTATATTGCTATTGCTCTTGCGGTGCGTGCGCTGAAAAACCGCGAGGTAAGGAAGATTATCCTTTCACGCCCTGCTGTGGAAGCGGGTGAGAAGCTCGGATTCCTTCCCGGCGACATGAAGGACAAGATTGACCCCTACCTGCAACCGCTTTACGATGCTCTTGAGGATATGATTCCGGCAGTTAAACTCAAGGAGTACATGGAAACAAACGTTATCCAGATAGCTCCGCTGGCTTTCATGCGCGGTCGCACTCTCAATGATGCTGTAATCGTTCTCGATGAGGCGCAGAATACAACCACTCACCAGATAAAGATGTTCCTGACCCGTCTGGGCATGAATGCCAAGATGATCATCACCGGCGATATTACCCAGATTGACCTTCCGCGCTCAACAGTCTCAGGTCTCATCCAGGCATTGAAGGTTCTTCATGATATTCCGGGTATCGGCAAGGTTGAATTCGGCAAGAAGGATATTGTGCGTCACGCTCTTGTGCAGCGCATCGTTCAAGCTTATGAGGCTTACGATAAGGCTCATGCTGACAGCAAGGATAACCCGGCACTGCGCGTGGCGAAGCCCGGGGAGGATGCTCCTGACGCTCAAGCGGCTGATGCTCCTGAAGGTGGTGAAGAATAAGTAATAGAAATCAAAAATAACATATCACATTTCATCATGGCAAATACTCTAACTAAGACCAATTTTAATTTCCCCGGCCAGACGGCTGAATATCATGGCAAAGTGCGTGATGTATACACAATCAATGATGACATCATGGTCATGATTGCCACTGACCGCATCTCAGCTTTTGACGTAATCCTCCCTGAGGGTATTCCCTACAAAGGTCAGGTTCTCAACCAGATTGCTGCTACATTCCTTGATGCGACTGCCGACATCGTTCCCAACTGGAAGCTCGCTACACCTGACCCCATGGTAACCGTGGGCTACAAGTGTGAGGGTTTCCGTGTTGAGATGATTATACGTGGTTATCTCACCGGCAGCGCTTGGAGAGAATACGAGGCAGGTTGCCGCGAACTCTGTGGCGTAAAGCTTCCCGAGGGAATGCGTGAAAACGAGCGTTTCCCCGAGCCCATCATCACCCCCACTACCAAGGCTGATGCAGGTCACGATGAGAATATCTCAAAGGAGGAAATCATCGCGCAGGGCCTCGTTAGCGCTGAAGATTATGAGGTTATGGAGCGTTACACCCGTGCATTGTTTGCCAAGGGTACTGAGATGGCTGCTGAAAAAGGTCTCATCCTCGTTGACACCAAGTATGAGTTTGGCAAGCGTGACGGCAAGGTTATCCTCATTGACGAAATCCATACGCCTGACTCTTCCCGCTATTTCTACGCTGACGGCTACCAGGAGCGTTTCGAGAAGGGTGAACCCCAGCGTCAACTGAGCAAGGAGTTCGTTCGCCAGTGGCTTATTGAGCACGGTTTCATGGGCAAGGCAGGCCAGCAGGTTCCTGAGATGACTCCCGAGTTTGTTGACTCAGTTAGCGAACGTTATATCGAGCTCTACGAGCACATTACCGGCAAGAAGTTTGTCAAGGCACCCGAGGAACACCTCCTTGCACGCATTGAGAAGAACGTGCTTGACTGCCTCAATCAACTAAGCCGATAACCCAATAGTTGATAAATGAATCAAGATATTAAAAGCGAGTCACCGCAGGGAGTAGAGTCAATCACTCCTTACGGTGACTCTCGTCATAAGACGGCTCAGGTTCAGGAAATGTTTGATTCCATTGCTCCGGCCTATGATTTTATGAACCGTGCGATGACGATGGGTATTGACAAGTTGTGGCGTAGCAAAGCTGTTAAACGTCTCAGGGATGCCCATGTTAAGCGCGTGCTTGACGTGGCTACCGGTACCGGTGACCTTGCTATCAAGATAGCCCGGGAATTGCCTGAATCATCAATAACGGGCATTGACCTTTCAGAGGGTATGATTGAAGTAGGGCGCAAAAAAGTTAAGGAAGCCGGGCTTGACGGCCGCATATCTTTCATGCAGGCTGATTGCCTTGAGTTGCCATTTGCCGACGGCGAATTTGATGCTATAACAGTTGCTTTTGGCGTGAGAAATTTTGAGCGTTTGCTTGAGGGGTATCGCGAGATGTATCGCGTTTTAGATTATGGTGGTTTACTCTGTGTGCTTGAGCTCAGTACCCCCAAGGGAGCCTTAACGCGGCCTATGTATAATCTCTATACACGTCATATCATACCGTTTGCAGGACGTATGATTTCAAAGGATGTAAGGGCTTACAGCTACTTGCCTGAGAGTATAGCCGCCGTGGCTCAGGGCGAGGAGATGTGCAAGCTTATGCGTGAAGCGGGTTTCAGTGATGCACGTGCTCATGCAATGACGTTCGGCACCTGCACGCTTTATACTGCCAGAAAGTAAGTTATCAAGCTACTAACCTAATATCGTGTTAGTAACTGAGGAGTAATGATTTCTACCTCTGCTCTGATGATTCCTGGCATAACTATTGCACGGCAAAAAAATAGCCGTGCTACATTGGAGCCTATGACCTTCCGGTTATAGGCTGTCCTATATGTGGTGGAAGCTATAGGATTATCTCTTTTGTCTTTTAGTGCTTGTTGAAGCGAGCTAAGACCTCCTTTGCATCGACTAATTGAGGGTTTCCTTCGTCGTCTCCAACAACAACTTTCTCGCCAAGCTTTGCCATGCGCTCAAAAAGGCGTCGCTGAGCCTCACGAATGCCCTCGGTGATTTTATTGCTTAAGATTTCTTTTTCTTCTTCTGACATAACTTTTTATTTTATTTAATGTCTCAGGAGTTATTATTTGGGAGTTTACTACAATAGGTTTTGTTTCCTCTGTATTTTCAAAAAGTGACCAAGAGTCAACAATATTCGAGTAGATTTCAAATAGATTCTCTAAACCAGCCCAGTACCTGCGGTGAATAACATCTTTCGGTATGTTATGTCCACCTGATTGTACTCGCTGTGCTACACGTTTCTCGGCGAATTCAGGTGATGGTAGCCAAAAGAAGATTAATACTACTGAATATCCAATTTTTTTAGCGTCTGCGATAAGTTTGCGATAGCTACGTGTCGCTAAGGTGGTCTCAATTGCAAAGGTTACCTTGTTTTTTAGGAGATATCCAATTCGTTGAAGCATTATTCGTCCAGCTTCAATTGCTACTTCTTCCGGTTTAAATGGCGAAAGCCCCTTTGCAATTTCATCCGCGTTCACAAATTCATGGCAATCTACCATCTCAGGTAAAACGACCATAGACGCGGTAGTTTTTCCAGCTCCGT
>JAAVGQ010000080.1 GCA_014800105.1 Bacteroidales bacterium
CCCAACGACTCCGTAATTACCTTTGAAGCCGAGAGAAGGTGCAAAATAAGTGAGGTATGGTACTATAAGACTCACCACCCAGAGCCACAGTACGGTTTCAATATCCTTCTTTGATGCAGTCTCAAGCCAGCGGCTCACGATGGGGAGAACAAGGTAGATGCCTATGAGCATGTAGATGTACCAGAAGGGAATTGTGTCGTAGTTGAAATTGAAGATCCAGGTGTAGAGGTGGTTGACGAGATTATCAACGTCAAAGGGACCTACGAGTGATAGATTCTTAGGGTCAGTCCACACATAGTTATATGCCAGGAAGTTTGCAATAGGTAGTACTAATGACCAGAAAATCAGCGGCCAGAGTAATCGACCTATTCTTTTTTTATAGAAGCCGCGGAGTGTAACGTCTGATTTAACGGGGAGTAGCAATACTCCGGTCATCATTGCGAATAAGGGGACGCATGGACGCACAAGGCTACCAATTGTTGCTCCGAGATTATATCCGGCCATATCAACGCCATATAGGGCGGTGAAATGATCACAACAATGCGAGATAACAACAAGGATGATTGCGATGACCCTGAGGGCATCTATCCAGCCTATAGTCTGGCGGTTTCTTACTGATAATGTAGTCATGGTTTAGGGTAGGTATTAATGTTTTTCTAATATAATGAATGTACAGCAATACTCGAGAGTGAGAAGGCTGTTCTCTTTTATCATCTGTCTGAGGATGGCGTGATTTACCTTTCGGGTGGCATTGACTCCGGTTGACTTGATGTGAGCTAACAGGTCACGGGTGGAATCAAACGAGCGGACAAAAGTTTCTGTTGACCACTCCTTAATCTCGCAGTTTTCAGGAAGTTGATTGCGTAAAATCTCAGGCTTGCAGTAACGCAAGGCACTACCGGTGAGACTGCTGAGGTTGTCAAAAGTTCCGGCAGTGTATAGTGCGATGGCTGCGATGCCGCCCGGTTTCAGAATACGTTCGATATTTTTCAACGCGGCTGGAACTGAATTGAACCACTGCATGGTTGAGGCGCTGACAATCAGGTCAGCCGAATAGTCGGGAGTTTCAGCAAGTCGCGCTTCAGCATCATCAGTTATATAAATGCAGTCAATCCCGTCTTTGCATTGCACTGAAACGGGAGCTATGTCCCATAGTTGGAGAGTGTTGATTGATAGGGATTCGGAGAGCCTATGGGTAAGTTGTCCGCCTCCGGGACCTATCTCAATCACATGTTCAAAATTGCGACGTTCGGTAGCATTCAGAAGCATTTTGCTGAGGAGCTCGGCTACTGAATCCTGAACGGTCGCATCACTGTCATAGCTGTTGCGGGTGTCATTGAAACAGTGAGCCACGCGCTCCTTATCGACAAGCAGCTTGTCGATAATAGCTTGAAAATCGGGTAGGTGAGGCTGATCGATTTCGATGATGTCAGTATCCTTCCATGCTTCCTTCTGAGCCGGGGCAGCGAATATTAAATCGCGTTTTCCTATGATTGCCACGTCCCAGCGTAAAGCTTTGCTTGGTACTGAGGCTCTTTCCTCCAGAATCCTAAGTTCTTCAATAAGGTTGTCGATGTCACGCCGGGGAGCGTTGCTTTCAAACGCCGCAGGCAGCTCGCGGTTACCGCACATTCTCTTATTAAAGCGTTGCAGATTAGGTACTGACATAGTGTGGAGCGTACCTTTAAATACTTCAACCGGTATACCCTCGGTGTCGCTCACGGGACTTAGAGTACCGTTTACTGCGGCAGTGAGTGTTAAGGGGAGTTGAGTTTTAGAAAGAATGCGGTCGGCTTCCATAACGCCCATTGACCATGCTATCAATACAATCTCCCGGTAATCGTCGATAATCGAAGGGTCGAAGTCCTCGCGAGTGTAGTCCCAGGTGATTGCGATATCGTAGCCGTGAGCAGTGATATTAGTGAACGGTCGAAAGTCCATTCCCCATCCCGCCATCAACAGCAACAGCCGTGAGCAACCTTCTTTTTTTGTAAAAGTGATGTTCATAGATAGCACTTTAGGGATTTCAGTAGTCGATCTACATCGCCCGCTGTCATGGCGGCGCTCAGGCTAATGCGTAGGCGCTCAGTGCCGGGAGGAACAGTCGGAGTCCTTATGGGTAACACTTTTAATCCGTCACGTTCAAGGGCGGCTGACAGCTCGAGGGCGCGTTTTGCATCACCAACAATAACTGGCTGGATGTGGCCCGGCTGATGTTCAGTACCGGTTATTTCCGTGAGTCCGGCAGCAAGTTGCTCGCCCAGCTCAGCGAGATTATTGCGCTCCATGTTCATGCCTGTCATGTGGTTAATCATGATAGTTGACCACGCGGCATTGATGGGGGGGATAGCTGTCGAGAAAATAAATGGNNNGGANAGCTGTCGAGAAAATAAATGAACGGCAGCGGTTTATGAGAATGTCACGGAGTGTAGGAGAAGTTACGGCAAAAGCTCCCATCGAAGCAAGAGCTTTCCCCAGTGTTCCCACGATGACATCCCAAGCCTCAGGACGTGAGGAACTTGCAGCGAGGCCGATACCCTTNGGNCCNAGNACNCCAAANGCGTGNGCNTCATCNATNTANANCATCAGCNCNGGNTATTCNTCNTTNAGNTTGATAAGCTCNTCNATNGGAGCGCGGTCGCCNTCCATCGAGTANACGCTNTCNACNATNACNAGAANGTTTTCACCTGACGGGCGTTCGGTAGCAATCGTGCGCCGCAGGTGTTCTATGTCGTTATGGCGAAAACGGGTCCATTTAGCTTTNCTTAGCATCATGCCGTCAATGATACTTGCATGCACGAGNTTGTCGGCAATGATAAGCGTGTCTTTATCAGTTATTGCGGGAATGATGCCGGTATTGGCATGGTAGCCGCTGTTGAAAGTCAACACCGGGCGGCGGTAGAGCATTCCGAGCGTGTCTTCAAGATTCTTGTATTGTGATTGAGTCGCACTCAGCAATCGTGACGCTGAGGAGGTGAACATAGCATCGCGGGCATAGTCCGAGTTCATGAACCGCTGGCGCAGGTCCTCGCGTTCGGCAAGTCCCAGGTAGTCATTAGTCGAGAAATCAACGATAGCATCTCCCACGCGATCCATGGGGAGGGTGCGCAGATTGCCTGTTTCCTTTAGCTGTCCTAATATGTCAGTATAGTTCATGAACGTGGAAGCATTGAGATTAATGTGNGGCACAGGTAGATGAGGTNCTCGTCGCTGATGACNTAAGGTGGCATGATGTAGACGTTACGTCCGAAGGGNCGAATCCACACGCCGTTNTTCACNCATTCCTTCTGGAACTCGNCCACNTTGACCGGCTCACGGGTTTCGACNACACCTATGGAGCCAAGAACGCGAACATCGGTGACTGAAGGTAAAGCGGCAGCGGGAGCAAGCTCTTTCTTCATGATGCTCTCAAGGTGAGCTACTTTCTTTTCCATATCCTCGCTTTCAAGCAACTTGAGCGAGGCAAGTGCAACGGCACATGCGAGAGGATTGCCCATGAATGTGGGGCCATGCATAAGCACTCCGGCTTCACCGCGAGAAATGGTATCAGCCACGTTCTTGGTGGTGAGCACGGCGCTCATGGTCATGTAGCCGGCAGTGAGCCCCTTGCCTATGCACATAATATCGGGTAAAACACCGGTGTGGTCTGATGCCCAGCGCTTTCCTGTGCGCCAGAAACCGGTTGCGATTTCGTCAAATATGAGCAGCAGGCCGTTCTCGTCACACAGCCGGCGTGCTTCTCTCAGGTANTGAGGATGATAGAACCACATNCCGCCAGCACCCTGAACAATGGGCTCAAGAATCAGTGCAGCGAGAGTATCCTTGTGCTCGAGTATGATTTTTTCGAGGGGCTTAATGTCTTCGGGATTCCAATCACCGTGATAACGGCTACGCGGTTGAGGGGCGAAGTATCTCACCGGGAGAGCAGGGCCGAAAGCACCATGCATTCCGGTGACGGGGTCACACACGCTCATGGCGTTCCAAGTGTCCCCGTGATANCCTGAACGGATGGTAACGAAGTCGGTCTTCCTGTGGTCACCGCTCACTGAGATAGCGTATTGCACCGCCATTTTCATGGCAACCTCAACCGCAACNGAGCCTGAGTCAGCATAGAAAATATTGTTGAGACCCTTNGGCGCATATTTNAGNAGTTCCTTTCCAAGCTCTATTGCGGGCTCGTGGGTAAACCCGCCGAACATCACGTGTGACATNCTGTCAATCTGACGCTTGGCGGCCTCGTTGATAACGGGATGATTNTAACCGTGGATAGTACACCACCATGACGACATGCCGTCNATGAGTCGCGTGCCATCCTTCAGGAAGATGTGGGCCCCCGCGGCGTGGTCGACCACGTAAGTAGGCAGGGGGTCGATGGTTGAAGTGTAGGGGTGCCACAAGTGTTCACGATCCCACCGGTCGTGGAGAGAAGAAGATATTGATGATTGGTCTGACATTAAGTTGCTTATTTGTAATGTTTNTAGAGCGTTTGACGGCACGGGTAGCATCGCAGCCGCGTCCCGTCACCCNGCCCGGTTAACGTTACAAATTTACAAACTTTATCGGTTAAAAACAATGCTAAAAAAGAGCTATAGCAAATGTTGAAAAGTCCATTCAGCAAAATAGGCATCGTAGGTACGACTGTAACAGTCGCTCCNCCGGAGCTCCAGNGANNGGNGTGGNNNNCTNTCCCNATGCTCTCGCGCTGACACGCTCCGCATGGGGTTGANANGAACATCGCGGCTCCGCCGCTATAGNATAATAAGTGGTATTGTCGGAGCCNACGACGTCTTCCGTCGTAGGCTCCGACTGAGGGCATACCTTCCGGCATTGGTTGGTGTTTAGAGGGGNTNAGGCGAGGTGGAGGAGGTCGCGNTAGATGTCGAGGGNNGCGGTGATGTCGTCAGAGGTGATGTTGTTGCCGCAGACGGGCTCGCCGATGTTCTTGAGNAGGGTGAAGTTCACGCTGCCGGCAATCTCGTTTTTCTTGTCATGNCCCATGAGTTCGAGCAGGCGGGGGTATTGGTTGCAGTCAAACGCAAATGCTCCGTAAGTCTCCCTTACATAGCNGGCATAGCGCTGCACCTCGCTGCTGTCAAACCCGAATTTCATGTGGGAGAGTATCAGCGANACCACCATGCCATAGGCGACAGCATANCCGTGAGGAATGGGTGATTTGCGTTCCATGGCGAGCGCTTCAAAAGCGTGCCCTGCCGTGTGNCCGAGGTTTAGAGCNCGACGGATGCCTTTCTCAGTGGGGTCTTGAGTGACTATGTCACGCTTGACACTCACGCTGGTCTCGAGGAGGTTGAGGAGTGAATCGGGAGAAATGTCCTGAACNTGGCGNGAGATGAGTGACTTATACTCGTCGGCNGAGGTGAGGAGGGCGTGTTTTATCATCTCAGCATATCCTGACTTCAATTCAGTGAGTGGAAGTGTATTGAAGAAAAGGGTTGAGATTATTACGGCGTCGGCGTTGCGGAATGTGCCGATTTCGTTTTTGAGCCCGTTGAAGTTGATGCCNGTCTTGCCGCCTACTGAGGCNTCAACTGCGGCAAGGAGGGTTGTGGGGATATTGATGAAACGAATGCCACGCTTGAAGGTTGATGCGGCAAAAGCACCGAGATCAGTNACAACACCGCCGCCTGCATTCACGAGAAGGCTGTTGCGGGTTGCACCGTTATCGCTGAGTTCCTGCCACACTTTTGAGAGGCTGTCAAGATTCTTGTTGGTATCGCCATGCTGAATTGAAATTACGTGAGCTTTACCGGCTTTCTCGGAGAGCATCTGCAAGCGGGGGAGAACCTCGTTACCTGAGATTGTATCAACGAGAATAAAAACCTTGTCAGGGTTCATCTCTACTATAAGTGAATCAAGTTCGCGGCCAACGTGGTTAGTGAACTTCAGGTTTAAGCTATTGTTATCCATATTCCTTGAATTTAGGTTGTGTTTTAATTNTTTAAGAGAGCGTTTCTATTATCTNAGGCATCGCAGCTGCAAGATCACGCATNCTGTCAAAAATGAGGTCAGCACCCTTGTTAACGAACTCATTGCGTGGAATGGGACCGGTGGTGACGGCGATTGTGAACGCTCCGGCNGCGACCGCCGATTCGATACCGATGGGAGCATTCTCGATGGCAATTGCCTCGAAGGCTTTCACTCCGGCAAGCTGCATGCCCTTGAGGTAAGGCTCGGGAAACGGTTTNCCNTTNGTGACATCNCGNGCNGTAACGCGNNGNCCGGGNGGAAATATTCCCTTGAACTCTACATCNAGNCGNTCNAGAACNGAAGGNTGNCCTGANCCGGTAACAAGAATTGTTTTTACGCCGGCATCCNTNAGTGCATGGGTCATCTCTATGGCTCCATCAATGGTCGGTGCCTTAGGTAATTCATTAAAATAAACAGTCTTGCGGTGATAAAGTTCGGTAATNAGTTCGGGTTCCGGGTCCNTGTNCCACTGACGTTGCCACAGCTTGGTAATGGTTGCAGCTCCGGTCATGCCCTCGTAAAGGTAGAACTCGTCCTGCGTGCAGTCAACGCCCAGTTCAGTCATGAGGCGATACCATGACGCAGTGTGGTTGCGCATTGAGTCATAGAGGGTTCCGTCCATATCAATAAGGGCGGCTTTCAGGTGGAATGATTCGTTGCCGGTGCGGGCTTTCCAGCGTTCAAGAGCAGTTATAATGAAATCCTTTTCCATAGGGGTACTTTCTTTTCAATTTTTGGTGCCGGGACGGTGTCAGGCGGCAGCAGGCCTTCCCGAATCATGAGGAGAGAGTCGTTGGCTGACAGTTGTCCGGTCAACGAGTCTATCTCGACGAATGTCTTGGGGGTCATCGTCATGGACTTTGAGTTGATGGATCCGCGCTTGAAGACTTCTTCAATCTTGTTGATGAGGTTAACGCGAGCGGTGTCAGCGATGATGTATCGCTCCGAGTCGCCCGGTTTTATTTTTGCGCCACCAAGTTTAATCTTGAAGTCGTCGAGAGGACCGCGGATGTTGATGCCAAACTTGAACGGGAGCGGAGACTTGAGCACCGAGACGTGGTAGTCGAGGTCCATATTGAGGTTATTGCGACCCATCACGCCCAGCTTGTAGCGGTCAATGTCAAAGATGAAGGGGAATATTTCAACCTGGCTGTCGTCAACCACTATTTCTACGTTCATGTGATCAATCATGTTACGTTTTTTGTTTTTGAACATCAGCCACTTGGAGAGAACCTTGAACGTGTCGGCATCAAGGAGCACGAGGCTGTCACCCTGAATTTTCAGTGCGCCCTTGAATGAGGGAATGTCGATGTCCATGCGCGGTGTTATTGCCGATGTCGCGGCAACGTCAGCATTGATAACGCCCTCGAATCCTCTCATTGCCGGGAGTAGCGAGTCAACTGCCGGGAGCATTTTGAGCATGCGGCCAATGTAGAAATTGTGGAGTTTCAGGCCAAGGCCAAATTCCATGTGAGAGGTATCGGGTGCCCAGTAAAGGGCTGAGAGGTTAGCGCTTCCTGCATCACTGAACGCCTGGAGATTGTGGAGATTTACAGCGCTGTTGTTGATTTTCAGTTCGCCCGTGAGTTGATTCATGAGAAGGTCAGCATAGAGCACTGAGTCGACCTTCATTCCCACGTTGACCTCAATATTTCTGGGAATAATGAGTGGGCGCGGAGCGGAAGTGTCAGTGTGGATGTCATTGGAGAATGTTTCGTCATAGTCAGCATCAGGCCCGGCATTGCCGCTTGACTCGTAGAATGTCGTTGTAGCAAGCTCGTTGATATCGATATACGGTGAGCTGAGGGCAAGATTTGCACGCAATTTAGCTCGGCCTGAGCGTCCGGCAAAGGCGCGTTTCATGTTTGTCACCAGTCCGGTGAGAGTAACGCGTGAATTGCCTACCGAGTAATCAAGATTACGAATGTCGACAGTGTCGTTATTGAACTTGATGTCAATTTCCCTTGCACGCTGGCGCAGGGGAAAACTTCTCACGAACACGAAACCTTGATTGGAGTGCAGCGAGCCGTTGATGTCCCAGCGCAGAAGGAGACGTTTGAATCCCTTGCTGGTGTTCCAGTCTATCACGTCATCTCGCAGGAGGGTGTCACGCTCGTTTACGTGACGGCGACCTGTGAGACGGCGCAAGGAGTCTCCCTTCTCCATCTCTTTCAGGTGGGCGCTCACGATTACTTCAGGCTGGCTTATGAGGATATTGAAATCAGGCATGCGGGTGCCGAAACGGCGCGCATGGAGGTCAAAGTCAAGCTGTGGAGTCTTGATATTGCCTTTGTAACGGGTGAGAGATGCGTGGGTTGAAACCTCGCGGAATCGCACTACAAGGGAATCGTGGGGTTGATTGATTGTGAAACTGTTGAGTCGTATCAAGCCTCCGAACGGATTTATGATAGTGGTGTCAGACGACGTGCTCTTATTCGTCGAGCCAAGTCCGGCTGTGAGGTGCGACGCCTGGAGGTTGAGACCCGGGAGATCGATGGAGGCGGTATCCATGTCGAGCCGTACGGTGAGCAGGGAGTCAACTTTGCCGTGAGTACCTTCAATCCGGCGGTTTGTTCCCAGATCGATGGTGGCGAGAGGCGTGAAGAAGTTGAACGTGCTGTCATGTTCCTGGATATCGATATCCACGAGTTTCATCTTGCCGTCAAGATATATGCGGTGGAATCGTTCAGCACAGAAATCTTTGAGGTGAAACCTGAGGTCGGTATTAGCCTGAAGATGACCCTTAATTTCCATGGGAAGCTGGCTGAGCACTTTGGCAGGAAGCTTCTGGATTTTGAGCCCTGTAGCGAGTGTCGCATCAAAGAACGGGTCGTTAATCGGGCCGGTCATTATGCCTGACAGGTCAATGTCCATAGCGCGACCGTGGATAACAAGCGTTTCAACATTGACGCGTGAGTTATCAAGATTCCGGCCGTCGATGTCGCAGTCAGCAAGCAGTCGGAGGGTCTCGAAATGAAGGTCTTGCCAGTTGACGTAGCAGTCAGGAATGTCAAGCGAGGCGTGAATAGACGGGATGAGATGAGCGGTATCAGCCGGGAAATATGGAGCTGTCAGCCTGACCTTGGCTGTTAGAGTCATGTCGGTATCAAGTCCCTTGACGGCAGCGAGATATTGTTCCGGCACGTGAGCGAATATGTCGTTGAGGCTGAAATTTTCCATCGAGACACTGAGACGGTCAATGCGCACCTCTTCAGTCATGTCGATAGTGGCGTCTACACTGGCAGTGAATTCGTTGAGTGAAATCTTTATGCGGTCCATCATAACGAGACCGGCACGGTCAGCGCTCCAGCTTATCTTGCCGTCGAGACCAACGTTGACCGGGTCGAAAGCAAATTCCTGGAGCAGCCTGGAGGAAGCTCCACCGTTGATGCTGATATCATAGATGGGTTGGTCTCCGGCGGTTAGACCCACGTTATTGATTGTGGCACTGAGCGAGAGGGAGTCAGGTATCGAAGTAAAGGTAATAGGACCAGCATCGACCAGCCTGAATCGATTTATGCTGATGGGTGGTAACTTCAATCTCTCCTCAGTTTCGGTGCTATCCTGTGAAGCCGGGAGAATTGCGAAGTTATTATGGTCATTATCGACTATCAGAAGATTCATTTTCAGGCGTTTAACGATAACGTCATATATCTCGAAGTTACCCCTCAAGGCTTGCATGATATTGATTCCGCCCTCTACGTGTCCCACGGTTAGAAGCGAGTCAGCATCAGCTTCGAGCTGATCGAGCTGCTCGTTGTCGAGGCCCCTGAGAGAGTGGCTCACGAGATTTACATTGTCAACTTCGAGCTTGAGGCGCGGGAAGCTTTTCCAGAAGGTAAGATCAATTCTCTCAATCTTTATCTCGCCGTCAATAAGTTTATTAGCTTCACGTTCAACGATGGGCGTGAGCTTGTCGGATGAAAGAAACCACACGATTCCACCCAGTGATAGAATTATCACCAGAAAAATCACAAGCAATGTAATGAGTGTTATTTTAAGAAATCGCTTCATCGGCTGATGTTTCGTCAGTATGTTGAATTGTAGGACGGGTGGTTATATGGAAACAGGATTGCTTGCGCTCATGCTTGACGTAACAGCGTTCAGCATCACGGAATTTTTTCAGGATTTCAGCGAGCAGTAGCTTCATGTCTTCAACCGTGCGTGGCACTGAATCGTTGTTACATATGAAGTTAGAGTAGCTGATGTCAAATGTGGTACCGTAAAGATGGGCTGAGCCCCCCACGGCATTTCGGTTGCGTCGTCTTAGTGATTTTATGCTTGAGTTGGTGCGCAGGATGCTTGTAACCTTTATGCGGTAATCGCCACCACCGCGGGCTTCAAGCGAGTCGCGGAATGCCTTTCCTATGTCGCTCAGCAGTTTCTCAGCCTCGGGGACGAGGTAGGGGAGCGAGTGGGTGAGCTTGTCAACGTAGTAATCAGCGGTTGATTCGACGCGGATTATAGGTCGGTCAATTTTGAGAATATCAGCTTCAGTGTCAATCGGGTCGATGCCAAACATTGATGCAGCGGCAATGTGATAGTAGTTACTGTCATTGAACTCCCTGCCGCTCACGATAGTGCGGTCAACCCGCAGTCGATGGCCGCCGGGAGGCATCGTGTCGAGATGATTAACATGTGGATTATAAGATTCGTGAGTATTGAGGATGGCCAGGGCGTGAATGCTGTCAAGTGATATCATTGCGGCTGAACGGGCCGGAGGGGGAGGAGCTGTAGCAACACACACAGTCCTGATACCCACGGTTACCCCTGTGAGCATGATAGTCGACGTGACAATTAATAAACGTCCAAAGAACTGTCCGCGAGTCATATATTACTATCTGTTTATTTATTATAAGTAAGTATACAAAATTAAACGATATTAATGAAAAGTAAGTAGTTGTTAAGAATTTCAAGAGAAATCTTTTATACTCTCTATGGTTGTAAATTGGTCTATATCAAAATATTCATCAGTCATGAAG
>JAAVGQ010000027.1 GCA_014800105.1 Bacteroidales bacterium
TGTAAGGTTTCAGGAGCTCGATGAGATGAGCTGCATTCACGGTTTCCTCAGACACCCGGCGGCCGTTGTACTGGAAGGGAACCTGTTCCACCTGGTCCCTGAGCGGAATGTGCATGAACATTACCACGTTGGTTCCCTCGGGAACATTTGCAAGGTCCTGTTCGAGCCAGCGGAAGGTGCGCTCGTCAATGTATCCCATGTAGAAGTAGTCGCGACCAATGTAGAAGCAGTTGTCGACGGCGATGTAGTGAACATTACCGCGGTTGAAAGAGTAGTTGCTGGGACCGAAGTGATTTTCAAACCGCTTCTGGGACGTCTCGTGAGTGCGGCCCCAGTACTGCTCGTCATGGTTACCCATAACGTAGTAAACGGGAAATCCGAGGCCCGCGCGATGCTTGAGGCTTGAGGGGTAAAGCTCGGGATGGTCACCCACAATGTCGCCGCAGTCAAGACCGAAGACATCAATGTCACCAAGGGTCTTTACATAGTCAACCACGTCAGCAACCTGGCGGTCATATTCCTCAAGTTCCTCCTCGGCAACAACCTGAATGTCAGCCTGGGTCATGAACGCGTGGCGGCGGTCATCACGTGGATTCTTGATGAGGTTGAAATCATAATAGCTTTGAGTCTCCTCGATGGGGAGATAGAAAAGTGGATGGTTGAGCGAATCAACCGGGGGAAGATAGCCTGAGGGTGTTGAAACGTGAACGTAGTTGGCGTCAGGGCTGGTTGAGAGCTTGAAGACACCCTTGGCGTCAGTAACGGTGCAGTTGTGACCGTCACTCACTGTAACGCCGGCGAGGGGCTGGCTTCCTGAACGCACGCTGCCATAGATATCCTTGGCGTTGATAGCCACGAGGCTTGAGAGGAGTAAAGATGATAGTAGAATTGTTCTCATTAGTTGCTTTTTAGAAGTAAAACCCACGCATGGAGCACTGATGTGCGCTTAGCGTGGGTTTCATAGTTTCTGTGATAAATGGATGGGAGGGAACTTACTCGGCAGGCTTTTCTTCTTCAGCCGGCTCAACGAAGTTGAAGGGCTCTCCACGAAGTGCCTGGCCCATGGGAATCCAGTACTGGGGTGAATTCTGAAGGTGGCAGATGTCGAAGTGGAAGTAACCGTCAAGAGGTTCAGAGCAAGCAGCTACTACGTCATAGAGTGCCTTCATGAAATCAAGCTTGGTCCAGTCAGGATACTTGTCAAGGTCAAGATAGTCATGAGTCTCAGTGGGCCAGTTTCCGTTATCAGGGCCACCGATAACCTTAGTAGCCCCCATCACGCGAGTAGCACCGTTCTTGGCAAATCCTGCTGCGGTCCAGTCGTTGGTTCCTTCAATCTTGTCGGGAGCAGTGTAGCAGCCAAGGATGAGAAGATCGATATGGTCAGCATATCCGGTCTCGTGGTAGCGGCTTGTGCACCATGCTGAAGCTCCGGCCGAGGCTGAAACAGGGTCATAGTTGGGAGAAGCCCAGTTAACGCCATTCTGGTAGTAAGAGCCATACCAAGCACCAACGTAGCAGGTGAACTGAAGGCCGGGGTGGTTATCGTGAGCAATCTTGGCAGCTTCCTCAACGAGGTCATGCATTGTGCGGGCACGGAATTCCCACCATTCCTTGTAGTACTTGGGGAAATTGCTTGTGGGCACTTCCTGAGCTCCGAGGGGCATTACGTCACCCGGCCAGTTCTCGAGCTTCTGCCCTATGTACTCCTCGAAGAGACCGCGTGTGAGGTCTGAGAAGTCGGTTGTGCAATCCTTGAAACGGCCGCGGTCGAGCACGATACCGTCAAGGTCAGGATAGTTGGTCGCGAGATCTTTAACGAGGCCAAGGATGAGATTCTTTACCTCAGGGTGGTGAGGGTTGAAGAAACGTTCGCCATGGTCGTCGAGATCCATCTGGTTAACGAGACCGTCAGGAGTATTGATGGTGTTAATCATGTCCCTCTTGCTTGGGTCGCGGAAAACCATGCCAAAACCGCGGGCTGAAATCATACCGTTGTTGATATAGTTACCACCCACCATTGTGTTCATGGCAGCGTGAACGCGAACACCCGTCTTGTGGCCGGCATTGATCCACTCTTCGAGATAGTCCCATGTAGCGGTGCGCTTGGTAGAGCGGAAACGGGAGGTGTTGCCCATGCGTTGCCAGGTGTAAAGCTCCGTTACCTGGTCAACGAGTTCAGTCTTGAAAAGAACATCGCCGTTGGTGGGGCGCACGTCGACGATAATGTCAGTGAAACCGTTGTCGTAAGCTTTCTGTACGTATGAGGCAATGCTATCCTTATTGTTAGCTACTGAAGGGAAGTTGGCAGCCGCATCAATCCAGATGTAAGCTGACTTGCCGGCCTTGGAGGGATCGTATTCACCATAGAAGTCATCCCAGTAGTTGGGGCACTCGTCGGAACACGATACCAACCCCATTGCAGCGGTAGCCGAGAGGGCTACCACCGCGCTTTTGAATATATTCTTGAATTTCATAATTGGAGGGGTCAGGTGTTATTATTTCTGAATACAGTCTACGCGTACGCAACCTATAAAACCGTTAGAGTACATGAAGTAAGCATACATGTAGAAACCGGTGGGATCAACCCACAGTCGCATGTCGTTACAGGGACCGCTTGCACCGAGGTTTCCGGCTGCCTGAGCACCACACTCGTGATTGAGGTTGAGACCGTTCTCTGAGAAGTCAACAGCCTCAGAGGTGAGCTCGCCGCCGGTAACGTCGAGGAGGTACATGTAGTCATTCTTCTTGCCGCCGAATGTCTGGGCGTTGACTGAGTTGTAGAAGAAGAACTTGCTGTTGTTGAATTCCTTGTAGTCACAGGCATTCATGATCCAGTTCTCAGGGTCATTGGGACGTTCCTTGAGGTCCTTGGGATCACAGTTTGGAATACCGTAAGACACTGCGTTGAAGTTGCGCACAATGCTTGCAATCTCGTTATTATTATTGTAGTTAGTCGTTTCATTACCAACCTGGGAGAAGAATACGGGTCCATACTTAGAATTAGTGGGAGCAGCGTAGCAAGCAAAGAGGTTGTCGCCGGCAGTGACGCTTGTGGGAGCGAAGTCAGCACTGGTCCAGGGAGTGCGACCGAGGCCGTTGAGGTTAAACTGGTCGTAGTAAGTGTTGACCTTGCCGTTCTCGATGCCCCAGGAGTAAATAGTCAGGGGAACGGTTGAGCTGTTGGCGATAGTACCGAAGCGGGCATTGCCGTTAACGTCGCCGATTACTGAAATGCGGTTACCGGCGCCGTAGACGCTTGCTGAGTAGAGCTGAGTGCCCTGCTCGTCGATGCTCGCGAATTTCCATACGGTGAAGACGTTAGCAGTAGAGTAGTAAGTGTTCACGAGGATGTTGCCTGCGTCGTCGCTGGTCATGTTGTGGTTCATGCCCAGGGGTACGTTACCCATGTGGAGGCGCTTGCCGGTATCCTCACCGGTGCGGGCGTTGAGCACGATTGCCTCGCGTTGACCCTGCTGGTTGATTATTACATAGTCATTAGTGATACCGAGACCGGTAGTGGTGCAGCTATTGTCACCACCGCCGTTAGCACTGATACCGAGCTCAGAGAGTTTCTTAAGCCACATGAGGCGAGCTGAACCCTGACGGATGCCGTAACGGAGACGGTTGGGGATACCCTTTGAGAAGGTGTACTCCTTGCTTGTCTTGCCGTCCTGAGCCACTACTTTAATCTTGGCACCTTCAGCCTCGAAATCGAAGGGTTCCTTAGTGATGTCGGGGATGATGGTAGCGTGGTAAGAAAGTGAGATTGAGGCAGTCTGGGGTTCGATGCGCTCGTCGATGTTGGGGGTTACGAGCATGATGCGGTTTTCGTCCTCATAGACTACGGCTGAGATTCCGCTCACGAGATCGAGAGTTTCCATCTCGCAGTCAGCGCTGTAGCGAATTTCACCCTTGAGTGAGTAACGCTTGCGCTCGCCCAGTGAGTTGGTCACGGTGATATAATTGGTCTGTGACAGGTCAAGGGTTGACAATGCGGGCTCAATCTTGGTGTTGGTTGCAAGCGAAGCGGTGAGCTTCACGTCCTTCATCATTTCAGGAGTGAAGAGCTCGTCGCTTGAGCGGGGATAGTTGTAGGGGAACACAACCACGATGCTGTTGTTGTCGTAGTCAATCTCAGCGTCAAAACTATTCTCAGATGACTCGTCGCCAATCATTGAAGCCTTGAGTGAGAGGATGCCCTTGGGGTCACCGTTGGGCGTCACCTGCTCGGGATCATGGCAGCCGGCAGCCATGAATATCATGGCGAGGGCTGATATATAGGATAATAATTTGGTCTTCATAATTATTCTCTTCTTTATACTTGAATATTACTGCCACTGAGTGTACTGGTTGAGGAGGTTGTTGTTGATAACCTCAGAGTGGGGGATGGGGAAGACGTAAGTCTTCTCGTTGAACACGCGGTCATCAAGGTCAACTTCAACATACTGGTACTCGCCGTTAGAGATTTTGAAACCGTGGCAGCGATAGTTATTGTATTCAACATGAGCCAGTTTCCAGCGACGCATGTCCCAGTAGAGGTGACCCTCGTAAGCAAGTTCCACCTTGCGCTCCTTGCGGTAGTCGTCAAACCAGCGGTAGCCGGTTGAAGTCTTCTCAGGGAGACCCACGCGGGCACGGATCTTATTCATGGGAGTCTGGTATTCTGAAGCTGCCATGTCAAGGTGGTAAGCTGCCTCAGCCTTGTTCAGTAGAATCTCAGCATAGCGGAGAGAAACCCATGTCTGACCGCTGCTTGTGTTCTTGAGGTCAGTGTGAGACTCGTCAACGAGCTTGCGCAGGAAGTAACCGGTACAGGTCTTGTTCCAACCGTAGGCGGCTGAACCATATTCCTGGAACACGCCGTTGGGGCCTTCAACGCTGTTGTCCATCACCACTCCCTGCCAGGTTGAACCGGGATAAGTGATAGTAGCGGCAAAGCGGGGCTCGAGTGACTCGTAGTCAGGACGCTCCTTGGAGCCATTGTGCCATGCAGTCCAGTCGTAGGCCTTACCGTCCTTGGTTTCGTAGCACTCAACCATTTCCTGAGTGGGAACACCGCAGGAACCAAACTGGTAAGTGTTAGAAGCGATAACGGGAGCATAAAGGGCGTCAAAAGAGTGAGAGGGACTGTTCATCGCGTCATATTTGAACTCGATGATTGACTCCTTGTTGCCACCCTTGGTAGCGCTAGCGTAGCTTGAAACGAGGTCATAGCGGCCTGACTTTTCAACAGCAACGGCTGCGTCGTAAGCCTTCTGCCAGCGCTCGGCATACATCATAACGCGACACTTGAAAGCGGTCGCCATGATCTGGTCGATGCGGCCGTCATTAGTTGCATCCCACTTTGAGGGAAGGTTCTCGATAGCGAAGTCAAGGTCCTGCTCGATGAAGTCCCAGAGCTCTTCCTTGGTGGAGATAGCCTTGTTGGGACCGTCAGGAAGCGCATCATAGATGATACCGCCATCGTAGCGCTTGGCCAGGTGGAAGTAAGAGAATGCGCGGAAGAAGCGGGCCTGAGCCTCCCACAGCAGGTTCTGGTCAGCGGGGAATTTTGAGAACTGCTTCATTGAGTTGAGGAACTGATTGACGTAGCGCACCTGGGTGTAGACGGTTGACCATCCGCTAAGCGCGTTCTGGCTGGGTGACATGAAGTCATACTCGGTTGCATACTGATAAGCCTGCTTTGCGCGAACGCCCAGAGCCTCGTGGTTATATTTGAGAGCATCACAGAATGCCTCGATCATGTTGCCGCCTGCATCACCGCCGCCGAAAACACCCCATGAGTTGATGTAACCATAGAAGTAGTTAACCTGCATGTCGATATGCTCCTCGGTGTCCCAGGTTGCCTCATCGTCAATCTTGGAAGTATTGTCGACGTTGTCCAGCCAGTCATTACAAGCTGTAGTCGACCATCCCACGAGGGCTATGGCAAGTAATTTATATATTGATGTCATTTTCATTGTCTTCGTGTTTTTTATTAGAATGAGAGGTTTACACCGAATGAGAATGTGCGCTGCTGGGGATAGTAACCGTTGTTAACAGCGGGTGATTCGGGGTCAATGTTATATTTGTTAAGCTGGCTGAATGTGAGCAGGTTGTAACCTTCAGCATAGATGCGGAGGCGCTTGATGCCTGCGTGGCTCATCCAGCGCTGGGGGAAGGTGTAACCAACCTGGGCAGTCTTCAGTCGCAGGTAGTTACCGTTGCGGTACCACAGGGTTGAAGAGTAACCGTTGTTGTTAGAGTAGCTCATGGTAGCCTCGAGACGGGGGAACTCAGCGCCGGTATTCTCGGGAGTCCATGCGTTCTCAACCAGGTAGGTGGGTGAGTTACCGCCTTCGTAGAACGGACGTGTGAACGAGGTGTGGTCCTGTACGCCGGCAAATGCAGCACCTGTCTGAGTGTACTGACCGGTGAGAGCCACGTCACAGTCGAGACCCCATGCCCAGAGCATGTCGAAGTCAAAGCCGTTCCAGTTAGCGTTGAGGTTGAGCGAGCCGGTGTATTTGGGAGTGTGGCTCTTACCGAAGTAACCGTCATCATCACCCCATGCACCTGAAGCGGGAGCTACGATCTTGCCGTCACCGTTGAGGTCCTTGTACTTGATGTAACCGGGACGCACCTTCTGGGGAGGAGTAGGACTATGCTCGATTTCTTCCCATGACTGGTAGAGACCCTCGGCAATCATGCCGCGCTTAACACCAACCTGCTTGCCGGCGAGGCGCTGCCACTCGGGGAGGTTTTCTGAGTCACCTGCATACTTGACCCAGCGGGCATAAGCGTAAGAGAAGATGAGCTTGGCACCGTAACCCACGTTACCGATGCGGTTGTTGTGGCTGAAGGTGAGGTCGAAACCGCGGTAGTCAACAGCGTTGACGTTACCGGTGGTTACATAGTATCCACCCATTGAGGGAGGATAAGAACCGGTGGTACCGGCAATCATGTCATATTCATACTTGTAGAAGGCGTCAGCCTCGATGTTGAGGAGACCTCTCCACAGGGTAGCGTCGATACCGACGTTGTAGTTGTTAGCCTTAGCCCAAGTGAGGTAGGGGTTACCAAGCACTGAGGGAACGATAGCCGAGCCCTGGATGCCGCCGATGATGAGCGCGTTATTGCTGATGGCCATGCTATTGCGCCACATGAGTGCGCTAAGACCGGTTGTAGTTGCAGTCTGACCGTAACCGGCACGGAGCTTGAGGTTCTGTACCCAGTCAACGTCGAAGAAGTCTTCACGGTTGATGCGCCAGCCGGCTGATACACCGGGGAGGGCAACCCATCGCTTGTTCATGCCGCCGAAGAGGTAGCTGCCGTCATAGCGGAAGGTGAGTTCACCGAAGTACTTGTCATCAAAGTTATAGTTACCGCGAAGAACGAAACCAGCCTGTCGGGTGTGAGAAGTGCTGCCACCGGGCTTGGGATGAATAACGCTGCCGTCGATGCCGGTGTTGGTGATGTTATCAAGCTCATCGAGCGAGATGAAGTTGAGACCGTAACCTGCAACGCCGATGCCGTGTGAACGGTATTCACGGGTTTCACCCAGGGCGAGGATGCCTACAGTGTGCTTGCCGAAGGTGTTATTATAACCGATTGAAGTCTGAGTGGTGACGGTATAAGCACGGCTTGCATTCTCAAGGATGCTCACGTTGCCGGGCTGGTCACTCCACTCGGGCTTGCCGTCAGCTTTACCGGTGAGAGCATTGTAGCCGTTACCATAGATGGGTGAGGTGATGGGCACCTTAGTGTCGGCAACGCGGGTGTCAAAGTAACCGCGTATAATCTGATAAGGGGTAGTGAGAGCTTTAGAGGTGGGAACCACTACGTCATACGCGCCGGTGAACTTGGCGTAGAGACCCTTGAGGAAGGGAGCGTCATAGCGCAGTGACAGGTTGGTTGACACGGCGGTGGTGTTTATTTTCTTGTAACCTGAGTCATAGAGAGCGGCGCCGGGTGAAGCCACAAGAACGTTTCCACCCCATGAACCCACGGGATACATCTTGCCCTGATACTCGGTGTACTCGGGCAGGTAGGGGAGTGAACGTACAATCTGCTCGGGAATATTCTCGTAGTCGTCAGGGTTAGCGCTCATGTAGGGCTGACGGTTGTCAACTACGCGGCCTGAGATACCGAGGTCGAAAGTGAGGTTCTTTGTAATCTTGGCGTTGATATTAGAACGCAGGTTGTAACGGGCATTGGTGAAGCGGTCAAGGTTACCTTTTTCATTAAGGTAGCCGAGTGACACGAAGAACTTATACTTCTCGTTACCACCTGAGGCGGTGATGTTGTGAGAGGTACGTGTACCTGTGCCCCACATCTTGTCATACCAGTTAGTGTTGCCCCAGCCGTTGATACCCAGGCGCATGCTGTTGATGTGCTCAGGCTTGAAGATGGGGTAGCAGTCGGGACCCCACTCGAGATCATTGTCGAGTGCATAGGCGCGGTTGTACCAGTAAGCGTAACCGGGGCCGTCAAGCCACGTCTGCTGCAGGGCATTGCGGCTCCAACCGAATGTACCGGTATAGTTGATTGAGGTGCGCTCAGTGTCACCCTGCTTGGTGGTCACGATGATAACACCATTAGCGTTGAGACCGTAAACTGCGATTGCTGAAGCATCCTTGAGGACTGACACTGACTCGATTTCGTTGGGGTCAATCTGGTTGAAGTCGTCGGAAGTACGGCGCACACCGTCGATAACGTATATGATACCGGTCTGGCCACGGAGGGTGATTGAAGCGGCATCAGCACCGGGCTGGCCTGAGGTCTGCACTGTTGCGATACCTGACACGCGGCCGCCGATGACGTTAGACATTGACATTGTGGGCGCCTTGAGGAGGTCCTTACTTGAAACTGTTGACACGGCTGAGGTTACCGCACCACGCTTCATAGAACCGTAACCCACTACGACAACTTCGTCGAGAGTTTTATCGTCTTCTTTAAGAGTTACATTGATTTCCTTGCGGTTGTCAACTTTAATTTCCTGAGTCTGCATACCCACGTAGCGGAAAATGAGGGTAGCGTTGCCCTTGGCATCAATTGAGAAGTGTCCGTCCAAGTCAGTCGAAACACCCTGCTGAGAGCCTTTAATAAGGACTGTTACACCGGGCAGGGGGTCCTCGTTCTCGTCAGTTACGGTACCGGTGACCTGAGCAAACGCTCCCATCACGCTCGTCAGTACCATAAAGGCAATTAACGAAAGCTTCCGCGACACTGCCTGGAGTGTAGTGTTAAATTGCTTTCCCATTAGGATTGAATTTTTTTGATAATGAATAAGTTTTGCTAATGATTGATAAGGTCTTGAAGTCTTTCTTTATTTCTTTCTTCGTGATAAGGTTTGGTTAAAAAAGAGTGGTGGATAAAGGTGCGTGTCTCTATTTATACGCGGCACGCTATCCTTTATTATATCCACTGCGTCTTTTAACTTCCTTTAGTTAAAATCAGGCCTTAATGTTAATATCAGTCACGGTTAGCGATTTCTTCGAGAATCTGCCAGCACTGATACATGCCGCGGGGAACGTGGAAACATCCTTTCCACTTGCCACCCTTGAGGGGGAGCAGAACCTCGCCGCGACGGTTAAGGTAACCAAACCATTCGGGGTATTCTTTATCCTTGAAGTGGTTCCATGCATAGTCGTGGACTTTTTCGAACCATTCAAGACACTTGGGGTCACCCGTGAGCTGGTAGCCCTTGATCATGGTGATGAGTGTCTCGATGTGAACCCACCACAGTTTCTGGTCCCATTCGAGTTCCTGGGGAGGACATCCCTTGAGGTCCATGAAGTAGAATATACCGCCGAATTCCTTGTCCCAGCCATATTCTACCATCTTCAGGGCAGTGTTCTTGGCGTTCTCGATAAGTTCAGGACGGTTAAGGCGCTTGCCCAGGTCCATCATGAACCACATTGCCTCGATTGAGTGGCCGGGATTCATGTGACGTCCTTCGTAGCAATCTACGAGCTGGCCGTCAACACCGATGTTCTCAACAACGAGGCCGTCAAGCTCAGGGCGAACAAACTGTTCAACCTCGGTGATGCAGGTATCGATAGTTTTCTGGAGGAAGTCCTCGTCAAGGAGGTCCTGAATCTCGAGGGCGAGGTTACATAGAATCATGGGGAGAGCGAAGTTCTTCAAGGGGCGGGTGCCGGCGTGAAGTTTGTTCCATTTTCCCTTGGGGTTGTCAACCTTTGAGAGGACAATGTCGAAAGTCTTTTTAGCAATCTCAGCATACTCCTTGCTGCCGGTAGCGATGGCAAGCTGACCGAATGCCATTGTGGCGAAGGTGTAAGAGAAGATGTTGTAAGGGTCAACGATGGGCTGGCCGTCGCGGGTGAGCGAGAAGTACCAGTTGTAGTTACCGTCGTGGCCATATTTTTTCAGAAACTCTGCGCCCTGGATAGCGGCGTCAAGCCATTCCTGTTTCTTTTCCACCTTGTTGTAGAGCATTGATAGCATCCACACCTCGCGGCCCTGAAGCCAAATGAATTTGTCAGTGTCATAGACGCTGCCGTCACGATCGAGGCAGGTGAAGAATCCGCCACACTCTTTATCGATTGAGTGCTGCATCCAGAAGGGCATTACAGAATCAAGAAGTTCACTCTTGTACTGCTTGGCAAGTGCTTTGAAATCAGCCATTTCTTTGTGATATGATTAATGTTAGATATATTTTGATTTTCTATTTCATGAAGCGTTGTAGCGCTTGATTATTTATTGAGTCTTTCGTTAGTTTCCTTAAGTTCATCCTTGAGCCAGAAGCTCTCGATTTCCTCGAGGCTCTTACCTGTGGTATCGGGAACTTTCTTCCACATTATCCACATGTAGGGGAAGCAGCACAGGGCGAAGAAGAGGAATGTACCGGCGGGAGTGAGAGCCTGAAGCATCCACGGGGTGAGCTGCCCCACGAGGAACGTTGCAATCCACAATGCGAGGCCGGCAACCGACATTGCCACGCCACGAACTGCAAGGGGATACATCTCGCTGAGAATGACAAATATCACGGCGCAGATTGAGCCGGCACAGCACACGATGTAGGCAATGAAGAACACGAGCAACCAGATTGAAGATATGCCCATGGCTTCATGCCACTGGAAGTAGCCGGCAATGAGGAACAGTGAAACAATCATTCCGGTTACACCGTAGTAGACAAGTGCCTTGCGACCCACGCGGTCAATGATGAACATTGCCAGCACGGTGGTAATCATGTTGGCCAGGCCCACGATAACCTGGTAGAAAAATGCGTCACCCTGTCCCAGCCCTGCGTCCTTGAAGATGTCAGGCCCGTAATAGAGAACTGCATTGACGCCCATGAACTGGCCCAGCATTGCGATGCACACGCCAACGATGACCGCCGTGCGTATACCTGGTTTAAGCAGAGCGCCGTAGCCTGCGTTGCCTCCCTTTGAAGCAACCTCGAGAGTGTCAGTAATCTGGTGTTTGATTTCTGAAACGGAAGTATAGATGCGGCTGAAGACGCTCTCGGCGCGGTCAAGGCGACCCTTGAGCACGAGCCAGCGGGGACTTTCAGGAATGAAGAGAACCGCAACAAGGAAAATCAGCGAGGGAACAACGCCCACGCCAAGCATTCCGCGCCACCACTCGTCAACGAGGATGTATTTCATCATGCCGCTCACTTCAGGCTGGCTTTCAGCGTAGTGAAGCAGATAATAGTTGGAGATGTAAGCTCCCACAACACCTATTGTCACAGCAAGCTGATAGAGCGAAACGAGCATTCCTCGTGACTTGGCAACCGAAATCTCACTTATGTACATGGGGCACACGATTGAAGCAACACCGATGCCCATGCCGCCGATAATGCGGAATAGAACAAGCGATACGAAGCCTCCTGCAAGAGCGCAACCCACCATTGAGAGGGCAAAGAGCGCCGCTGCTGTAATCATGGTGTTCTTGCGGCCGAAGTAGTCGCTGAGTGCGCCACCTCCGAGCACACCGAAGATTGCACCCATCAAGGCGCTGCTCACGAACCAACCCTTGCCCAGAGAGCTGAGGCTAAATTGCTTGCTCACTTCGGCAACGGTGCCTGAAATGACCGCTTCGTCATACCCGAAGAGGAAGCCTCCAAGGGCAGCTATGATTGACAGTAACAGGATATACCCGAATTTATATTCTTTTTCCATGGAAAGTAGTTTTTACCGGCAGTAACTTTGTGTTTTATTTTTCACAATTGACCGGTACAGCATCAGTTTCAATGTTGTACCGGCAATTAGTTTTTTTCGTTTAAGCTTTAATATCGAAATATTCCTTGTAGCGGTCATATAGATGTCCCGCCTGAAGATAAGCTGACTGAGGACTCATGAAGTGGCTGAACTCGAATGTGATGGCCTTATCATATCCTGCACGCTTGGCAGCCTCGAGCTTCATGCGCAGCTTGTCAAACTTGATGGGGAGGAACTTGATGGGCATGTCGCGGTCAAATGACTCAGCGTTGGTCCAGCATTGCATTCCGTAGCGGTCAGCAAGTTTTTTGTTAACTTCAAAGAATGCGTCGAGCTCGTCATAGTCAATGTGTCCGTCCTGGAACGCACAGGCGTCAACCACATCGTGGATGCCGTCAAAGATTTCGTTCCATTCCTTCTCATGCTCCTGAACTGAGACGCCATCCTCGCGTGAAAGCTCTGAGCTGCTTGCCATGACAGCTTTCTTGCCGTCAATCCAGGGTGATATGAACGTGGGGAGACCGCCTGAAACATCCTTGCACTGCTTGCCCATGTCATGGAAAGCGTTGATTGCTCCCTTAGTGGCACGGCTAATCTCGCCGCTTATGTACCAGCCCTGGAAGCTGGGATGATGCTGGCCGTAATTTTCCCACACTTCGTCAATAACGTATTTGTTATCCTCAACTTCCCATGAAAGGTCACCGGTGTCCCAGTAACGACCTGAGTCGTAGAGACCGAAGTAGAATTTCATGCCATACTTGTCGGCCAGGCGCAGGAACATGTCGAGCGTGTCAACTGAGGGCTTATAGCAACCGTGTTTCTTCATCAGGTAGGGTGAAGGGTAGGTGATGAACTTGCGGTAGCCTGAGCGTATCATGATGACGGTGTCGATACCTATGGCTTTCATGTTCTGGAAGTCCTGGTCCCATTCAGCCTCGCCCCAGTTCTGGTGAGGAATATCGTGAGAAATTTCGTCGAGGAATGTGCCCGTGATGGGAAGCCCTTCATTTTTAATAAGGAGTTCGCCCGCAGCGGGGGGCATGATGATTTTATTGGGCTTAGTGTCTATGACACCTTTAGCCGCTTGCACCAGAGGGGTAGTAGCTGCTGCAGCTGCACCCATCATGGCCATGCTTTTCAAGAATTGACGTCGATTGGTCATAAGATATCTTATTGTGTTTAATATTGATTGATTTTGTCGTGGTACTTTTTAAGGTACGTTACGCACGTAGGGTATATTACGCACGCAAATATACACACCTTTTTTCTAATCCCCAACCTTTTATTAAATATTTTCAAAAACTAACGGCTGTTATCTAAAATTATCCCAAAAATAACGGGCANGACTCAGGGNTNAATAACAATTGTTAACTAACATGTCACTTNAAATCGCTCTNNNGTAGTTGTATATTTGCATTGTAAAAATTACAAAATAGTTTCTTTTCTCACATTATGAAGAATTATACACTTATTCAACGCAACACTGACTTTATGCTTGCCATCAGAACGGCCTGGAAACGGAAGGCTGACGATGGTGATGTGCCGCCTATCNAGGATATAATCGATGAGGTTATATCAGGCGAGGCACCTGAATTCTATGTAACATANGAGACAGCTTACCGCTATGTGAGCCTGGCACGACGGGGGATGTTGCCGCAGTCGCTCACGGGGAAACGTCACAGGATGTGGATGGATCTATGTGACCGGGTGGCTGATATTATGGCAAAGAACAGTGATTGGAGCTACGGGAGAGCGCTTGTTGAAGCAATCGACATGGGGAATGCGCCCTGCTGGTATCTTGAGTCAAAGTATGCCCGGCAGCTTTATTTCACATTATTAAAAGAGGGTACCGTCAAGCGTCGCACCCTCCTGCGTAACCGGNATTTTACTAATTCTTAATTTCNATTATNCATTCCATTATTCATTCTATGACCCACACAGTAAATTTTTCAGCCGATATTATCCGAGCCCGTGTCAAGGCGCTTTCAGCACTCCAGAACATGATGGACGAAACCGAGACNTTGCCCNTAAACTCTGATGCCGCTCCNGCGTTAAACCAGACAATNGTTTTTGCTTTCACCCGCCTGCTGATGTATCATGCACGAAACGTNAAATCGTTCAAGATTGACCCCGAGAACTTTTATACTGACCCCTCTCATTTGCTTATGCTCGAAGCTGAGTTTGAAGTGCCGGCAGGTGCCGGCATCAACTGGCCTGTATTCGTGAAGGTAGCCGAGGAGTTCATGTCTAATCAGGTAATGGCTGAACTGCTGCCCGGNAACCACAAGGGTATTGACATATACCGTTCGCTTGCTGACGAAGCGTTGCAGTCGATTGCTGAAATGTTCTCATTCTCCGGGGCCATTCCTCGCGTCAAGCGATGCTATTGAAGCTTCAGTGAGTATGTGTCATACACGATACCGCGGCCTCCATAGCGGGTCTTCTGCGTGACGAGTCCCTCGTTGAGGTAGCGGCCTCCGTCCTCGCAAGATGGCCCTAAATCAAGGAGCCTATACCCCTCCCGTCTGAAATGTCGGCAAAGCTCAGCGGTGAGAAAATCTATTGCATTGGCCTCTCTTCCTGCCGGGGTAGAAGCGATATACTGAACTTTAACCACATCACGGCACTGGTATAATACCATTCCACCGAGGATCTCGCCGGGGGCGGTNTCCACGGTCCATAGCGCGATTTCGTGTGGGAACCGGTCATGGAGCAGAGTGATTTCGGCGAGCGAATGCACGGGTTGAGTCGNGTACCGTTCCTCTAACCGTGATGTTAGAATGGTCCAGAATTCCCGCCATCTCGAACTTTCCCGCGCGATGAGACCCTTCCTTCGGCAGCGGTTAACGTGAGTACGTGACGTTCGATTCATGGAGATTGGGCTGATGAGATCTATAACAGTGGATATACTGCGGTCTTCTAAAGTTGCACCCATGCGCCACAGTGCGTAAAGGTCTTCCTCACACGGGTAACGGTGATAGATGCTTGGAACCGGTTTATATATTAATGTGAGGGAGCCAAGTTCCCTGAAGTATTCGGTTGTGAGCTTCATCAACTCGAGCATTCCCACGGCTGCCGTGGCTGAAGAATCATCAACAATCCAGCCACCGTAAGTGAGTCCCGCGTGTGAGATAACCTTGTTGCCCTGAATCACGGCAGGGAAAACACCCGCAACGTGTCCACGTTCATCACGGGCCATGAGCGAGACCTCATGAAAACGGTCGCCGTGATATTCGATATAATCACGCATGAGTAGGAACGTGCCATTGCGCGAAGANTCGACCANGGCGTCCCATTCCTGCCGGTTCTCAGGCTTGTAAAGATGAATTTTCATGATGCCAAAGGGTGTTAATATCAGTCATGGTTACCATTGAGACCACTTTTTTTTGATTTCATAACAAAAGTAATACTAAAAATCAGTACCTTTGCAATCTCAAACATAAAACATTTCAAATTTCTCAATATGATTAACGCCCAAGACATCAAGAACGGAACCTGCATCCGCATGGACGGCCGTCTCTATTTCTGCGTGGAGTTCCTTCACGTGAAGCCCGGTAAAGGTAACACCTTTATGCGCACAAAACTTAAGGACGTTGTTGACGGCCGCGTACTCGAGCGTCGTTTCAACATCGGTGAAAAACTCGAAGAGGTTCGCGTTGAACGTCGCCCCTACCAGTACCTCTATACCGAGGGTGAGGACGATATCTTCATGAACAACGAAACTTTCGAGCAGATTCCTATCTCTAAGGAACTCGTAACCGGTTCTGACTTCATGAAAGAAGGTGACATCGTTGAAGTAGTNAGCGANGCTTCTACTGAAACTGTCCTCTACGCTGAAATGCCCGCCAAGACCGTTCTTAAGATTACTTATACTGAGCCCGGTATCAAGGGTGACACCGCAACAAACACCCTCAAGCCCGCTACCGTTGAGACCGGAGCAACCGTTCGCGTGCCCCTCTTCGTTAACGAAGGTGACTTCATCGAGGTTGATACCCGCGACGGCAGCTACGTTAGCCGTGTAAAAGCTTGATAACCTGTCTTACCTGAGGNTAGGCAACAAGCAGTGATAGCGGCNGGGTGCTTTTTTAACACTTTATTTTTGGCTCGCATTACTAAAATATAATATTTTTGCACCGTTATACGGTACGTATTCACGTATCTTATATAAGAATATTACTAACTTTTTATAACAAAACTAACTATGGCTTACGTTATTACCGATTCTTGCGTAGCATGCGGCACTTGTCTGCCCGTTTGCCCCGTTGAAGCTATCTCAGAGGGCGACATCTACCACATCGATCCCGACACTTGCATCGAGTGCGGTTCATGCGCTGAAGTTTGCCCCAGCGGCGCTATCAATCCCCCCGCTTGATAGAGTCCNGAAAGCAAGAAATTGAACAACATTGAAGGTGTGTCGAACTCCCGTTCGGCACACCTTCATCCGTAGTTAACGGTTACAGGATCAGGAAGGCTTTTGTCCATGGACTNATTCAGAGAAGTTGATTCCGATATAGACTTGGTCACCCCTCCGTTGGTATCTTCTTAAGAAACTATTCCTGTACCTTACTAAATTTTGTCATGCTTCGTTGAATCTTNGACCTTTTATATCATTAGCGGCGGAGCCGCGATGTTAATAATAACCCCACACGTAGCGCAAAGCGCGGAGTGTGGGGAAGGAGTGTACCAAAGTGATGGAGCATCGGCGATGCGACTGTCTACTAATTTTTCTCTAAAACTAATATATGCAAAAAGTTTCGCCCGAAATCATTGACTACGTGGAAAAAGAAATCATTCCACGCTATGNTTTTTTTGATAAAGCCCATCAGGAAAACCATGTGCGNATGGTAATCAAGCAGAGCCTTGAACTCGCCCGCCACGAACCATNGCTGNATATTGACATGGTATACNTCATNGCNGCNTTCCATGACCTTGGGCTTGTTAATGGCCGAGAAAACCATCATAAAGACTCCCGGGTGATACTCGAAGCTGATGAATTTGTTAAGTCCCATTTCACTCCACAACAGATTGCTATCATGGGTGAAGCCGTAGAGGACCACCGGGCATCTAATTCAGCCAAGCCACGCAGTGATTACGGTCTCATCGTTGCCGAGGCCGACCGTTTNATAGATGCTGAAACCATTATACGTCGCACNATNCAGTATGGNNTNGCTCACTATCCGGANTTAGACAAGACCGGGCATTATAATAGNACCATTCAGCACTTGAATGAAAAGTACGGNCCNGNCGGCTACCTGAAAGTATGGATACCNTGGAGCGANAACGCTNCTAANCTGAAGAAATTGCACGCTCTTCTTGCTGATCGCTCTGCTCTGGATACCCTCTTCAATCGCCTATTCACCGAGGAAACCTGTTAAAGCGTTTAAAGTTCGGTCGTGATGACCATGTCCACAAGGTTGAATCGGAGTTTGCTATACAACATCATGCTCCTGATGCCGAGATTATTATATCTGATATTATTCTGACCTTCAATCATTACCGGTATTGATGGAATTTTTACCTTATTACCGGCAAGTGATAGAATAGCATCCGGAAGTCTGTAGCAAGGTACTTCCCAGACACCTCCNACTCCGCCATGCCTTATGGTGTCACTTTTGCATTNCGAAGTAAGCATTTCCTTGTTTTGCTCAAAGAAACTCTTCGTGAGGCTGCCGTAAGAGGCATCGCCGGAATCAAGTATTATCAATATTGGCTCTCCATTTATTTCAGCATTGGCAAGCAGATTCATACCGGCGGAGAAACACATGTTGGGTCGGACGTTGGCTGGCTCAGTCGCAATCTTTGGANTNACTATCTCNTTGGATGTGAAATCAAGTGTAACATCCTTTAGTTGAAGCATTAATTCACTGCCNATAATTACTTCGAGTATGCCGAGATATTTATCAGCTTCCTCATTGTGGCTACTAATATNGATGACATAGAATGGAACATCAGTTATTTTGATATTACCTAATTTTAATTCTTTNGCAATTGCATAGTGTCCCACCGATGAATCAATACCGGTTACCGAAGCTTTGGCATCGAGAAGTTCCAATCCATATACCGAGGCCAGTGAATCAGTAATGACATTTGCTCCAGCACCGGTGTCGAACGTTATTTTGGCATTGTTTCCATTTATTTGACCATTAATCTGCATCAGATACTGTCCACTGTCAGGTTTCCCGACCGGTATGGTATCGAATGGAATGATTCCTTCCGACCCGTTAATTGTTATTTGATAGGGAGAATAGGGCGTAAGGGCCTGGTATCTGGCTGCCATATCGGCATATGGTTTAAGACTTACCGAGTCAACCATTTGATAGGCTGCCGATAGAACCGATGATAAAAGGTCGTGTGCCATATCGTTTTTACCCACGCGGCTTAAATCCATGGAATACATCGCTGAGCATTGCAACAATAGATTCAAGTCAAGATTTTCCGACTGTGTCTTTAAAAGTTCATCAAATGCCGGTATTGAAATATCAGGACGATTAAAACGGTTACCAATCATGCATCTTGAGAACACCTCAAGAAACGGATTGATAGTGGCCTTGTCAGTATTATTGTATGTGTCGTAAAGTCCAAAGAAATCAGACGAGTTCATTGCTGATCCCAATTTTTCATCAACACTTTGTGCAAATGCCGTGAGAGACAAGAATAAAAGAGTTGCGGCAGAGAGTAGTTTTATCATGTTCAAACGTATTAATTCCACTCACAAAAATAGCAAATATTTTTCGAATACAAGTGTTTATCATAAGGGAGGTATTCCGACTTTGTCATGTAGTATCAATTAGCGGCGGAGCCGCGATTTTAATAATAACCCCACATGAAGCGAAGTGAACTGTGTGGGAACACTGGTCTCATCGTAAGGAGCGTTGGAGACGCGACTGTAATCTGCTTCGGAGCAATTATTTTTGGCCGTTTGTATTTCGCTGTTTTTTGACTATCTTTGTGAAAAAGATACCAGCGGAATGGAAAATAAATCTTATGACATAGCGGTTGCCGGTACAGGTTACGTCGGGCTTAGTCTGGCTACCCTTCTCGCCAGACACAATCGCGTTGTGGCTGTGGATGTTATCCCTGAAAAGGTTGAGATGATTAACAATCATCGTTCTCCAATTCAGGATGAATACATTGAGCGCTATCTTGCCGAAGAGCCTCTCAATCTTACAGCCACGCTTGATGGCATTGAGGCTTACCGTAATGCGGATTTTGTGGTAATCGCTGCTCCTACCAACTATGACCCCGTCAAGAATTACTTTGATACACACTGTATTGAGGATGTTATAGACTTGGTTCTCAGTGTTAACCCTGATGCCGTCATGGTTATTAAGTCTACCATTCCGGTGGGCTACTGTCGCAGCCTTTATGTGAAGTATGCCTCACGTGGTTATGAGAAACTCAACTTGCTTTTCTTCCCCGAATTCTTGCGTGAATCCAAAGCACTGTATGACAATCTTTATCCGTCACGTATCATTGCCGGTATTCCGAGGCTCGTCGACAAGATCGAGGCAAAAGCTGAGAACGAAGCGATTAGCCGACTCACTGACCCTGCAATGCTCGAAGAAAAAGCTCGAATCTTTGCCGGCCTTCTGCAGCAGGGTGCAATAAAGGAAAATATCCCCACGCTCTACATGGGCATCATGGAAGCCGAGGCTGTAAAACTGTTTGCAAATACTTACCTCGCGCTGCGTGTCAGTTACTTCAATGAGCTTGACACCTATGCTGAGGTCAAGGGTCTTGACTCCCGTGACATCATTGAGGGCGTCGGGCTCGACCCGCGCATCGGCGACCATTACAACAACCCGTCATTCGGTTACGGCGGATACTGCCTGCCCAAGGACTCCAAACAGTTGCTGGCCAACTATGCCGACGTGCCGCAGAACATGATGAGCGCAATTGTCGAGAGCAACCGCACGCGCAAGGATTTCATTGCTGACCAAGTCCTGCACATGGCCGGTTACTACGGTGCTAACGGCACCTACTGTGAATCGTGCGAGGGGGAGTGTATCATAGGTGTCTATCGCCTCACGATGAAATCCAATAGTGATAACTTTCGCCACTCGTCCATTCAAGGTGTTATGAAACGCATCAAGGCCAAGGGTGCCACAGTAATAGTTTATGAACCCACGCTCGAAGATGGAACGACCTTCTTTGGTAGTCGTGTGGTAAACGACCTCGATGAGTTTAAACGCCTTTCGTGCACAATCATTGCCAACCGTTACGAGCCGGTACTCGACGACGTGCGTTCACGCGTCTATAGCCGAGACATCTTTAACCAAGACTAAACTAAAATGAAGGTACTCGTTACAGGTTCAGCCGGTTTTATTGGATTTCACCTTGTCAAGGCTTTGTGTGCCAAGGGTTATGACGTGCTGGGTATCGACAATCTAAATGCTTATTACGACCTTGGATTGAAAAAAGCTCGTCTTACCGAGAGCGGCATAGATACTTCAGTCCTTGATAGACAATTGGATGCCGAATCAATTCAGAGTGCCTTGTATGACAACTACCGCTTCATGCGCCTCGACCTCGCTGACCGTGAGGGCATGGAAGCACTCTTCTCGGCCAATCACTTTGATGTTGTTGTCAATCTGGCTGCTCAGGCCGGGGTACGCTATTCAATCGAGAATCCTCACGCTTACGTTGATAGCAACGTCACCGGTTTTATCAACATTCTCGAAGGATGCCGCCGCGGTGGAGTGGGGCACCTTGTGTATGCTTCATCTTCTTCAGTTTACGGCCGAAATTCTGAAATACCATTCCGTGAAACCGACCGCGTTGATACACCCGTTTCAGTCTATGCGGCAACCAAGCGTTGCGATGAACTTCTTGCTGGAGTGTACAGTCATCTCTATGACATGCCTGTCACCGGTCTCCGTTTCTTTACTGTTTATGGTCCCTGGGGACGTCCCGATATGTCACCATATTTATTCATGGATGCAATCCTCTCAGGCCGCCCTCTAAAAGTGTTCAATAACGGTGATATGTGGCGCGATTTCACCTATGTAGGCGACATTGTTGAGGGCGTTATCAGCGTGATGGAGGTCATCCCCGATGGTCCTGAGCGCTCACGCTTATATAATATTGGTAACCAGACTCCCGTCCGCCTTCTCGACTACATCGAGTGCATAGAGCGGGCAACAGGTCGCAAGGCAATCAAGGAGCTCCTGCCCATGCAGCCCGGCGACGTTTATCGCACGTATGCTGATTCCTCAGCGCTCGAGCGCGTCACCGGTTTTCGCCCGGCAACACCTCTACAGGAAGGAATCGACCGCACGGTTGAATGGTTTCGCAGCTACACCGGTCTCTAATCACCCACCAAACAGCTCATTATCATGAAAGGAATTGTACTTGCCGGAGGTTCAGGAACTCGCCTTTACCCCATAACAAAAGGTGTCAGCAAGCAGCTGCTCCCCATCTATGACAAGCCCATGGTGTACTATCCAATATCCACCCTGATGCTTGCCGGCATTCGCGATATTCTCATTATCTCGACCCCTCAGGATCTTCCAGGCTTCCGTCGCCTCCTTGGTGACGGCTCAGACTACGGAGTCAGCTTTACCTATGCCGAGCAGCCCAGTCCCGACGGGCTGGCACAGGCGTTTATCATAGGTCATGATTTCATAGGCGATGACTCAGTGTGTCTTGTCCTGGGTGACAATATTTTCCACGGTGCCGGGTTCTCGGATATTCTATATGATGCCGTAAAGACAGTCGAGCAGGAACATAAGGCGACTATTTTTGGCTACTGGGTAAACGATCCCGCGCGTTATGGCGTGGCTGAGTTTGATGAGCATGGAGATTGTATTTCTATCGAAGAAAAACCTGAGCACCCCAAGTCAAATTATGCCGTCGTGGGACTCTATTTTTATCCCAATAAAGTGGTTGATGTTGCCGCTAACATCAAGCCGTCGGCTCGTGGCGAACTGGAGATAACTACCGTCAATCAGGAATTTCTGGATGCCGCAGAATTGAAAGTTAAAACTCTTCCGCGTGGATTTGCATGGCTCGATACAGGTACCCACGATTCGCTTGCCGAGGCTTCTATCTATGTTGAGGTGCTCGAAAAGCGGCAAGGGCTTAAAATCGCATGCCTCGAAGGTATAGCCTACGAAAACGGTTGGATAACAGCCGACAAGCTGCGTGAACTTGCCACCCCCATGCAAAAAAATCAATACGGTCAATACCTTCTCAAGCTCCTCAAGGATAAGGAATAAAATTTTATAGTCATGCTTTTCAGCATCATTACTGTCACATATAATGCACGCGAGGCTCTCCAGGTTACTGCCGCGAGTGTCAGGAATCAAACCTTTGGCGACTGGGAACATCTCATCATCGACGGCGCCTCGGCTGATGGTACCGTAGAATTCGCCCGTGAATATGCTGCCGAGGTTAACGAATCATCCGCAACAGAAAAAGTTAAAGTCCTGAGCGAGCGAGATAAAGGTTTATATGATGCAATGAATAAAGGCTTGGCGCGCGCTCGGGGAAAGTATGTAATCTTCCTCAATGCCGGCGATACATTCCATGATCCAAAAACTCTGGAAATCATGGCGCGTGAGGCAAATGACGGGAATCCGGGAGCAATCTATGGACAGACCCGACTGGTAAGCGGTGTTCATGAACGCCGATATTCAGGTGACCGCCATCTTCGTGCTCCCGAAAAGCTTTCGTGGAAAGACCTCAAGTGGGGTATGCTTGTTTGCCACCAGGCAATGGCTGTGCGCAGGGGTCTCACGGAACCATATGACCTCACCTACCGCTACTCTGCCGACTATGACTGGATGATAAAATGTCTCAAGAAGGCAGGTGAGGGGGGTACCCGGTACGTTGATGCGTGTGTTATCGACTATCTCGATGAGGGGGTGACAACAAAAAATCACCGGGCTTCACTCAGGGAACGATATCATATCATGTGTCACCACTATGGCACAGTAGGCACAATGGTGCGCCACGGGTGGTTTGCCCTCAGGAATTTTTTGTATCTTTGTAAAAAACATTTGTCACATTAATATAACGCTTGTCACATTAATATATAGTAAATGGAGAAGGTGATAAAATATTACGTCGCTACCCCTGACGGTCCCGTCGGTCCGCTTTCAATCAAAGGGCTGCGGGCTCGCGGTTTGCAACCTGAGGATCTTGTGTGGTGTGAAGGTATGGAAACATGGGAACGAGCTGCCGATATTCCCGGATTCCTCGATGAGGTAGCTGGTTTACCCCCAAAATTTGATCAGGAACGTTTCGACGGTAATTGCTCTGATGAAGTGCGCCAGGGAATTAATAATCGCCCCGAGTACGGTATCACCCCATCATGGTCTGACCGTCCTTCCAACTATATTGTCCTCGCAGTCATCGGGTTGATTCTCTTTTTCCCTCTCGGAATCCCTGCGATGATAAAAGCCTGTGCCGTTAATCCTTATTGGGAAACCGGTAATGTGGAAAAAGCCCGGCAGCTCTCTAAGGACGCGCGTAAGTGGGGGTTGATAGCAGTAATCGTCGGTCTTCTTTTTAATTTATTATATGTAAACCGCATCTCTTCTATTCTCGAGGGCATGGGTGCGATGTAATCTGACGAAACTATGGGAAAACATGTAGTCAATATGACATTCGTAGTCGAGCGTGCGCTTGAAGGCGTGTTTCGCGAGTGGACGGCATCAACTTTGCTTCCTGCCGCGCGTGAAAGCAAACGTTTTGATGAAGTAAAGATGCTTAAAATTCTCACTGAAGTTGATCCTGAGGCTGTTAATTATGCCGTACAAGTATCGGCCAATGACCGCGCTGCAGTTACCGGCTGGTGGAACGACGTTGCAATGCTACTTCTCGATGACCTTCGTGCCCGTGTTGGGCAGCGTATACTCTTCTTTATGACTGAGATGGAGGTCGTGGAATGAAGGGCGTGGATGAAATGGGTATCGGTGCCATGGGTGGAGGAGCAGCTTCTGCCGGCCTCAAGGAGTGGGACCGTATTATATTAGGTATAGACCCCGGCACCAATGTTATGGGGTATGGTGTCCTTGGGGTTAAGCGCGGGAAACCGGCAATGATAACAATGGGGGTGATAGAACTAACTAAGCTCGGCGACCATTACATTAGACTTCGTCGCATTTATGAACGCGTACTGGGTATTGTAGATAACTATCTCCCTGACGAGCTGGCAATTGAAGCACCGTTCTTCGGGAAAAATGTCCAGTCAATGCTCAAGCTTGGTCGTGCTCAGGGCGTAGCTATGGCTGCAGCGCTTGCACGCGAAGTTCCCATCAATGAATATGAGCCTCGTAAAATTAAAATGGTAATTACCGGTAACGGTGGTGCCAGCAAGGAACAGGTTCAGGAGATGCTGCGACGCGAACTCAATATCAGCAAGGAAAATCTATTGACCAAGCTCGATGCTTCTGACGCTCTGGCGGCTGCCCTCTGTCATTTTTATGAATCTAAGAAGCCGGCTATCGCTAAAGGAGCAAGTAGCTGGAAAGCCTTTATCGCAGCTAATCCTGATAAAGTAAGACAATAAAATTCCCGTCTCTCCAAACTCTCAGGGGTGAAAATGTGTTAACACAATATGAATACCTCTGACCGTAATATATCTGCTGAAACTCAAGCGAGCGAGTCTGCGACTGCCCCGGCAGCCACGTCCGTTGCCGCGACTGCTAATGCCGTTTCATGGAGCAAAGCATTGAAGCGGTATGCTAATTTTCTGGAATGGCGTGAATTGCATATTACTGATTCCGGGTTTGTACTCATTCTTGCAGCGATCATAGGAATTTTTACGGGCGTCAGTGCCTGGTTCCTGAAGCTTATGATTGCCCGTGTTACCCAATGGGGGCATGGCCTCGTTTCCCTTGCAGGGGCTGATTGGCTCATCATCTTTCTTCCGGTTATCGGTATAACAATCACGGGATTGTTGTTTCGTGAAAAAGTTTCTAACGGCGTTGAACGTATGGTTGGCGACTTTAAGGTTGGCAACTACAGCCTGAAGTGGAACACCATTTATGGCTCCATGATAGGTAGTGCGCTTACGTTAGGATGTGGCGGTACTGCCGGATCCGAGGGACCCATCGCCTATACCGGTGCAGGTATAGGAAGTAAACTTGGTCGTTTTTTTCGTGTCAATCCTCGCATGATGAGAATTCTCGTCGGTTGTGGAGCTGCTGCCGGTATTGCCGGAATCTTTAAAGCACCCATTGGCGGAGCGCTCTTCACGCTCGAAGTGCTACGACTTGAGCTTACTACCATTGCGATAATGGGTGTTTTTCTTTCAGCCCTTGGCGCGGCGCTGACTGCCTACATTCTTTCAGGATATACATTGGATATAACGGTAACTTCACCCGGGATTTGGGATAGCTCAACCCTATTGTGGGTGGTTGCACTTGGAATTTTTTCCGGACTTTATTCACTATATTATACATGGACAGGCGGTCTTGTGAAAAAATCTCTGAGTGGTGACAGCCAGCGCTGGTTTCGCTGGGTGTCATCAGGATTGCTGATTGGCTTGATGATTTACCTTTTTCCTGACCTCTATGGTGAGGGTTATGGGGTAATCAGTTCCATTCTTAACCATCATGAAGCGGCTGCCGGCACCTGGTGGTTACTGAATAAATTGAAATTTGCTCCCCTTGTTATTATTGCAGCCTGTGTTGGTATGCTTTTATTTAAAGGTGCCGGTTCTTCAGCTGCAAATAATGGCGGTGGCGTGGCCGGTGACTTTGCGCCTACGTTATTTGCCGGCTGTCTTGTCGGACTCCTTTTCGGTGAAACTATAAATTATTTCGGTTTCGCTGAATTAAATATTGCCCATTGTGCTCTCATTGGTATGGGCGCAACCATGGCAGGAATAATTCGCGCTCCGCTCATGGCAATTTTTTTAACGACTGAGATGGTTGGAGGTGTTAATTTTTTGCTTCCCGTTTCAGTTGCTGCGTTAATTTCTTACTGCATTGTGATGCTTTTTAAACGTGATACATTCTATCATTCGTCTCCGTTTGCATCAGCAGTACCTCAGATTGAGATCGAAAAATAGAATTTTCTCAAAAATATTTTACCCCGTCGATAGGGTAGAAATTTGTCCGGGAGTAAAGGTTATGCTTCCGGACTATGTTTTACAGCATAATTTTAACATTTGTTTAAAATGGTGTGATGTAGGTGGTTGGGTTGATAATCGTGAAAAACTTTGAAAAATTGTGTAAAAAAGAGGCTGAAAAATTTGGAGGGTAATAGAAAAGTGCCTACCTTTGCACTCGCTTTTGAGAAGGAACG
>JAAVGQ010000081.1 GCA_014800105.1 Bacteroidales bacterium
GGGTGTATGTGAGCGAAACAGCGCCGAAGTAAGTCTCAAAACGGTCCTTTTCACCGCCGTCAAAGAATACTTTGAATTGCTTGGCATCGTTGGCAGTGCCGAATGCGGTGGTACGGCTCACGGGGGTGAACTTATAATTGTTTATCGATATGTTTCCAAGGGCTGACGCTTTCCAGCGGTCAGTCAGATGCCAGTTAAGGCTTAACTGATAGTCGAAGAATGCAGGGTCGTATTCTCCCTTGGTATCCATTGTGGAGAGCAAACTGTTTGTGCGTTTGTATCGGATGCCGTGGAGCTGATTGAATCGCTTGGACCCGGTACCGAGCGAAGCTGAGGCTCCCATGAAACTGAGCGCCACCGCACCCTCGGTGCGTGACGGTTCGCGATACGTGATGTCGAGGACTGATGACATGCGGTCGCCGTAGCGGGCGTCAAAACCACCGGTTGAAAAACCAATGGCATCCACCATGTCAGGATTAATGATGCTGAGACCTTCCTGCTGGCCTGATGAAACCAGCTGGGGACGGTAAACCTCCACGCCGTTGATATAGACGCTATTTTCGTCATACGATCCTCCTCTCACGGAGTATTGACTCGACATCTCATTGCCTGATGTCACGCCGGCCATTGTCTGGATGAGTGACTCGATACTGCCGCCGGTGGGGTCGGCTGCCAAATGATAACTGTCGCTATTGATCGTCTGCACTTGTCCCGTCTGCTTTTTGAAGTCGGTTACTTCAACGGTTTCGAGCTCGTGAGAGTTAGAAAGCATTCTCACATTGAGGGTAATATCGCCTTGCGGTTCAATGAGCTCGCGTTTAACCTCCTTGTAACCGATGCAAGAGAATATAACTCGAATTGTATCAGCTTGATGGGTAGTAAGACTATATGTTCCTTCAAGGCCGGTGTTGGTACCGATTGCAGTCCCGGCAATACGAACGGTGACAAACTCTATCGGCTTGTTTTCTGAGTCGGTAACCTTTCCGTGAATGTTCACCTGTGCGAGTGAAATCATCACGGAAGAAAGCAGTAATATGACGGTGCAAAGAAATTTCATATATTCCATTAACGTTAATACCGGAATAAAATTATAATTTTGTATAGCTAAAGCGCAAAACTCTCTAAAATTACTGATTTATTGTTATGAATGACTGGATTAAGCTTTCGATTCCTCACCTTGCCGGCAACGAAAACAAGTATGCTTCTGACGCTATAGAATCAACGTGGATTGTTCCTCTGGGACCCTACGTTGACCGTTTTGAGGAACAGCTCGAAAAATACCTCGGCGTTGATAATGTCGTGGCATTGAGCAGTGGTACGGCGGCTATTCATCTTGGCCTGTTAATGCTCGGTGTTGGTCCCGGTGATGAGGTTATATGTCAGTCTTTCACATTTGCAGCGTCAGCTAATCCTATCGTATATCTCGGTGCTACCCCGGTGTTTGTAGACTCGGAGGCCGATACATGGAATATGGATCCCGAGTTTCTCGAGAAGGCAATAAATGACCGTGTTAAGATTACCGGCAAGAAACCCCGTGCAATCGTGGTGGTGGAGCTCTATGGTATGCCGGCGAAACTCGCTGAAATTTGCGCTGTCGCTGACAAATATGGTATACCGGTGCTGGAGGATGCGGCCGAGGCATTAGGCTCAGTGTATAAGGGGCGTTATTGCGGGACATGGGGTAAATACGGGACCCTCAGTTTTAATGGAAATAAAATCATAACAACTTCAGGTGGCGGAGCGTTAGTTTGCCCTGATGTTGAAACTGATAAACGGGTGAAATTNCTTGCAACCCAGGCTCGGGAGAATCGTCCTTACTACTATCACGAGGTTACAGGGTATAACTATAGGTTGAGCAATGTGAGTGCAGCGATAGGATGCGCACAGATGGAGGATATAAAGTCACGTGTAAACCGCCGTCGTGCNATNCANNANNTGTATGNNAAACTGTTNGCTGACTGTCNGTNNGTTACNGTTCACTCNAATCCNGGCGATGATTTTGAATCAAACTACTGGTTNTCAACAATTATATTGACGGATGAATCACCCGTTACGCCAGATGAACTGAGAGAACGATTACTGGAAAAGCATATTGAGACGCGCCTNCTGTGGTATCCCATGCACTTGCAACCTGTGTTCAAAGGGATGCCGGCTTATACCAACGGCGTGAGTGAGGAGCTTTTTGCTCACGGACTTTGCNTGCCNTCATCTTCTTGTCTCACTGACGAGGATGTTGCCCGTGTAGTAGAATCCATTAAATCAATTCTAAATAACTAACACGACGGATAGAATGATGCCACATTCTGACATAGCAGTAGTTTTTGACCTTGACGATACCTTGTATAAGGAAGCTGACTACGTGCGTTCAGGTNTAGAATATGTTGTCAGGAGACTGTCACTCAAGCTCCGTGTCCCNCGTATGGATCTTCTTGGCGAAGTAAGGAGGGCCGANGAGNCCGGAATTCATCCCTTCGATGNTCTCTATGAANATATAGACCACAAAGTGAGCGTCAGGCGCATGGTTGAATGGTATCGTAAGCATGTCCCGTATTTGATATTACCTGAGGAATCGCGGCTATGTTTGCAAGAGCTCGTGCAGTATGGTTACACCCTGGCAATGATAACTGATGGTCGCAAATCGGGGCAGTGGAATAAGATTCATGCCCTTGGAATTGATCGCTTTATACCCCGGGAACTAATAAGTGTCTCGGATGAAGTGGGTGCTGATAAAAACAAGCTTCTTCCATGGGAGCGGATGATGAGCTTGTTACCTGCCGTGAAGCAATGGTGGTATATAGGGGATAATCCTCGCAAAGATTTCCATCATCCCAATGCACTGGGCTGGAACACCGTGATGCTCCTTGACGATGGCCGCAACATCAAGACCCAGAAAATCACTTTAGCGAAAACCTACTTAGCTAAGTTCAACATCTCCACACTTGATGAGCTACTCCCCCTCATACAAGCACACGCATCCTCTTCTTACTGAAATTTTTTATTTGCACGGTGCAACTTTTTGGGGAATTCAGTGTCCAATGTATAAACATTCTTTTTAAACGCAGGCACTGATGACCGATACAGAACGCAAAAGACTCTTCGACTCCATTCTTAACGACTATGGTAACATGGTTGCGAAGGTGTGCTACATGTATGGCACAAATGATGAGCAACGCAAGGATTTGTATCAGGAATGTATGGCCAACGTGTGGCAAGGGCTAAAAGGATTCAAAGGTGAATCAAAGCTTTCAACCTGGCTGTATCGTGCGTGTATAAACACTTGTATCACCTGTTATCGTCACAATCGGCGCCATGATGACACTCTTTCTATTGATGAAGCTCAGACGGTGTCGCAGAGTGAAGATAACCGTGTGCAGAATCTCGAAGAGATGTACCGACTCATTTCTCGTCTCAACTCCATTGAAAAAGCCCTCATTATGATGTGGCTTGATGAAAAGAGTTATGACGAAATCAGCGAGGTAACCGGAATGCGTCGCAACACAGTGGCATCGCGTCTCAAGCGAATAAAGGACAAATTAATAAAACTCGGAAACAGTTGACATTATGATAGAACTTGAAGATCTTAAAAAGTCATGGCAATCCCAGTCTGCACGCATTGACAGGCTCGAAGCTGAAAATGCACGTCTGCGTCGTAATATAGAAGGAAGTCGCATTAATGGCTCAAGGGCCAAACTGCTGCGAACTTACCGGGTACTCTGCATTGTTGCTCTATTTATGTTGCCCAGCTGTTTCTTTTCCTTAAAACAGTTGGATATACCTCAATATGTAGTGACGATTTTTGCATTATTTTTTGCTCAGGCCGCTTTGGTGAATTTTTATGTTTATATGCGCATTAAGGAGATTGATCTTACCCATGTATCGGTTAAGGAAGCTCTTGAAATGGTCATAAGCATTACAAAACTGCGCCAACGTTTGAGAATTGTCGAGATAGTGCTGGCTCTGCCTGTTATAATTTTGTTTTTCCTCTCGTTATACCACAGTAACTCGTATGGATTGATAGGAGCTGTAGTAGGAGGTGTGACCGGTGGCATCATCGGTTTGCGTAAAGAGTTTGAAATACGGGCTTTGTTACGTTCCATGCAGGCTGATCTCGAAGACCTGTTGGAGTAATGGGTGTCAAGAAAATTTTTGACCTTAAATTCGACATAAAACTAAGACATAATATTTGCTGAAAAGCCGGTTCCACGTGATTGTAGAGCCGGCTTTAAAACTTTATAATCTATGGCTAAAAAAAGTTTAGCCACTGAAATCTTGAATGAAATCAGTGGCTAAGAGTATGAGTTTCAAAATTACCTGCCTATCGCACAGCGGGGGTAACTTTGCGTTATTTACTTGATGAGGTACTGAGAAGAGATTGACTGGTTCTCGTGTACGCGACGGATAGTGTCAGCAAAGAGACGCGCAACGCTCAGAATAGTAGCTTTCTTGCATTCCTTCTTCAAGGGAATTGAGTTGGTGAAAATCATCTCGGTGAGTCCGCAGTTGTCAACACGCTCTGAAGCGGGATCACTCATGATGGCATGTGAAGCAAGAGCGCGAACTGATTTTGCACCTTCCTTGAGCATGAGGTCAGCAGCCTTGGTGATAGTGCCGGCTGTATCAACCATGTCGTCAACAAGGATTACGTTCTTGTCCTTTACGTCGCCGATAACTGTCATTGTTGCAACGACATTAGCTTTAGCGCGCTGCTTGTGGCACAGAACGAGGGGAACGTTGAGGTACTTGGCGTAGTTGTTGGCGCGTTTTGCACCGCCCACGTCGGGTGTCGCGATGACCATGTCCTCGAGGTTGAGAGACTGGATATAGGGAATGAACACTGAAGAAGCATAGAGATGGTCAACGGGAACGTCGAAGAATCCCTGAATCTGGTCAGCGTGAAGGTCCATAGTGATTATGCGGTCAACGCCGGCAGTCGTGAGGAGGTTAGCAACCAGCTTTGAGGCGATTGAAACGCGGGGTTTGTCCTTGCGGTCCTGACGGGCCCATCCGAAGTAAGGCATTACAGCGATAATTGACTTGGCTGAAGCGCGCTTAGCAGCGTCAATCATGAGCAGGAGCTCCATGAGGTTATCGCTGGTGGGAAATGTTGACTGAACGATGTAAACTTCACAACCGCGGATTGATTCTTCAAAAGATACTTCAAACTCGCCGTCAGCGAAGTGCTGAATGTTCATATTTCCGAGTGGCACCCCGAGGTCTTTACAAATTTCCTCGGCCATGTAGCGTGAATTGGTGCCCGCAAAGATTTTGAACGGTGGTAACATGTGACTCTAAATATTTTTAGGTATATTATTGTCGTTTGACGCTACAAAGGTAGTAATTTTCTCCTTTATAACGTGCCTTTGTACTGACTTTTTTAGAGAGCGGTATCTAAAAGGCGCAACTACAGCGGTATAGCCGCCAGTCGCTACTGCCTCGCTGCGGTCTTGACACCATGGTGGTCAAGTTTCCATATTACCGCGCCTTTTGAGGGAACGGCAACCTTGAAAGGAACGGTGGGACTCACGGTCATCATGGCTTTATTTCCTGACAGGAGTTCGGTCATTTTATAGTTTCCCTCTTTGAGCCCGAGCACATCGAGTGCGTGATCGGGAATGTTGACATCCATCAGCGCCTTGTTGTTGTCAAAGTTCACCATTATAAATAAGGTGGCATCGCCGTCGAGGTGGCGCAGGAATGCAAAATGACGGTGAGGGTTGAATGACTCGTTGTGATAGTTGACATACATCAGGTCAAAGAATGAACCTTCAGCAATAGCTTTCTCGCTGTTGCAGATAGTGAGCACGCGTGAATAGGTGTCACGCAGTGATTTTTCGAGCGGGGTAAGTTTCTCGCAGTTCCACTTGCCGTTGTTATTCCAGCGGGTAAGAGTGTCGAGGCTCCAGTAGTCAAAGATAGTGGTGCGTCCGTCCAGCCCGCTGTAGCCCTCGGCATCAAGTGCCTGCTCGCCTATTTCCTGGCCCATGTAAATCATCATTGGTCCGGTTCCTATCATGGCACTGACAACGAGTGAGGGGAGCACGCGGCGAGGGTCTCCGGCATATTGAGGTGAACCAAAGCGCTGCTCGTCATGGTTCTCAAGGAAGTTGAGCATGTGGCGTGAGAGGCCGTCAACCGTCTGCCAGCAGTTGGTTATCGTTGCAGCCGAGTGGTCAAAGCATTCCACGGCACGAAGGGTATCGTAG